>JAVVEZ010000072.1:0-18583 GCA_032250895.1 Pseudomonadales bacterium
CCAGGAGGCTCAGAATTGAGAATATTTACCCACAAATTTTCCTGAAGACCCAAAATTAATTTTCGTCAGTGTGGCATTAATCTTTAACAATGTCTTCTCGGCAAACGTCTTGGCAACCGAGTCTATTTGTTTTAGCGCAGGTCTTGGTGCTGATTTGCGGCATTTAGTCTTTGTGAAGCCAACGGAACGAGATAACCCTATATATATAGGTGTCTTTGGTGATGCTAATCTGTCCGGGTTGTTCTATGTATGGTCTGTTAAACCTAAACCCACAAATATTGCCAATCCAACGCATGCCTTTGCGGCTGGACCAGCAGTTCTGAACGATTGGTTGGATGGAACCTCGACCATGGTTGTGGAATGGGATGGCAATCCTCAAGGCGCTTTTGTTCGTGATTCTAGTACCATGGATGATTGCTCGGCAATGGTAATACAATAAGGCAAGTTAGACTGTCAATTCCTCAAATGTTTAGGGTCAGAATCAAAACTTACTCAAGGAAAGAGGGGATTTTTACACTGACCCTAAATATTCCGTTCTGCGCGGGCGGCGTTTCTCCCCCGCTGAGACTGTTGTGCTAGAATCACGTCATATTTTTTCATCCGGCAACGAAAGGAAGTCTCATGATCATCAAACCCCGTGTCCGCGGTTTCATGTGTGTTACCGCCCACCCCGTGGGCTGTGAAGCCAATGTCAAACATCAGATAGATTATGTGAAATCCCGCGGCAAACTGAGCCGGGGTCCGGGCAGGGTTCTGGTGATCGGTGCCTCCACCGGCTACGGCCTGGCATCGCGAATCACCGCCGCCTTCGGTTGTGGCGCGGCCACGCTGGGCATCTTCTTTGAGAAGGCAGGCATGCCGGAGAAAACCGGCTCGGCGGGCTGGTACAACAGCGCCGCTTTTCATAAATTTGCCGCCGCTGAAGGCCTCTATGCCCACAGTATCAATGGCGATGCCTTTTCCGATGACATCAAACAAAAGACCATAGACCTGATCAGGCAGGATCTGGGCCAGGTGGACCTGGTGGTCTACAGTCTGGCGGCCCCCCGCCGCCAGCATCCGAAGACCGGAGAGGTCTTCAATTCTACGCTCAAACCCATTGGCAAGGACATTACCCTGCGCGGCATCAACACCGACAAGGAGGAGATTCAGGAAATGTCGGTACCGGCGGCGAGCGAGCAGGAAATTGCCAGCACCGTGGCGGTCATGGGAGGGGAAGACTGGCAGATGTGGATAGCGGCGCTGAGTGCGGCGGGTGTGCTGGCGCAGGGCGCAAAAACCACGGCCTATACCTATCTCGGGGCTGAACTGACCTGGGATATCTACTGGAACGGGACCATCGGGGCCGCCAAAAAGGATCTGGACCAGAAGGCTCTCAGCATTCGTCAGCAGCTCAGTGCCATCGGCGGGGACGCCAGGGTGTCGGTGCTGAAGGCGGTGGTCACCCAGGCCAGCTCGGCGATTCCGGTGATGCCCCTGTATCTGTCCCTGCTGTTCAAGGTCATGAAACAGGCCGGCACCCACGAGGGCTGCATCGAACAGGTGGAACTGCTGTTCCGGGAAAGTCTCTATGGGGCCACGCCGAGGCTGGATGCCGATGGCCGTATCCGGGTGGATTACAAGGAACTGGAACCGGCGATACAAAGCCAGGTGGCGGCACTCTGGTCACAGGTGGAAAGCGACACCATTGCCGAACTCAGCGATTTTGCTGGTTATAAAACCGCTTTCCTGCAACTCTTCGGTTTCAAGGTTCCCGGTGTGGACTACGAGGCCGATGTCGATCCGGTGGTGCCGATCGACAAGCTGAGCCGATAAAAAGAGGGGGACAGTCCCGAAGGGACTGCCCCCCTTTTTTCTATATTCCGTCCTGAATCTGCAGTAAGTGATCGCCATGACGCTTGGCGATATTCACCAAACCTTGGTCGAATTGCCCGTGCAGCTGCTGGTTTGTTCTCTGCTTCGTTGTAATAAATACCTTTATTTAACAAGGCCCTGAAGGCCTCTGGCGGCGCTGGCACGGCTCTTGCTGTTCAATCCGCAAACGGACCTGGAAGTAATCCGGGTGTCTGCCGCTCCTGCAGATGCCTGGGTGCCTTGTCCCGGATAAACTTTTTTGGGTTCTGAAACGTCTTACTGATGTGGAAACGGGGCTTCCGACAATAATTAGATGACTGGAGGGCTCTCTTGAGCATTAAACCATCCGCCTCGGCCCTGTCCGATCTCGATACCTCCCGCACGCGCAAGTCGGCACTGGGTATTGCCGATACGTCCGGCCAGGACATCCCTCTGCCGCAGGCTTCAGGTCGCCGCCGCCTGCTGATCGGCGGCGGTATCGGCATCGCGCTGCTGGCTCTGGTGGCGGTACTGGTTCCCTGGATAAGCCGCTGGTCCCAGGCCGAAGCCAGCGTGCCGCGTGACCGGCTGCGGCTGGCTACAGTGACTTATGGCGATCTGGTGCGTGATGTCAGCGTCGAAGGCCGTGTTGTGGCCGCCATCAGTCCCACCCTGTTTGCTTCCGCAGACGGCACCATCACCTTGCTGGTGGATTCCGGCAAAGAGGTGGCAGTGGGTGATGAGCTCGCCCGCATAGAAAGTCCCGAACTCGAAAATCGCCTCAGTCAGGAGAGGTCCTCACTGGAGTCAGCGCGTGTGGATCTTGAGCGCCAGCGCATCACCAACCGCCAGTTGCAGCTCGAGAGCCAGAAGAATGTCGATCTCGCAGAGGTGGCACTGACAGCGGCCCAGCGTGAGTTGCGCCGTTCCCAGATTGCTTTCGAAAAGGGCGTGGTGGCCCAGATCGATGTGCAGAAAGGCGAAGACGATGCGCACACGGCCGAACTCGCCCACAGGCATGCACTCAGCGATATGGCACTGGATCTCGAACGCCTCAATTTCGAGGTGCGAACCCGAGAGTTGCAAGTCGAACGCCAGTCCCTGCTGGTGGCCGATCTGGAACGCCAGATTGCTGATTTGACGATCCGTTCTCCTGTCACCGGCATTGTCGGCAATCTGCAGGTCGATCAGAAAGCTGCCCTGACGCGCAACCAGGCTGTCATGACGGTGGTCGATCTCACGGCTTTTGAAGTCGAGTCCAACGTGCCGGAAAGTTATGCCGATGATCTCGGCCTGGGCATGTCGGCAGAAATCCGGCTTGGCTCGCAGGCTTATCCGGCGGAAGTGGTTTCGGTCTCTCCCGAGATTGTCGACAACCAGGTGACGACACGTATGCGCTTTAGCGCTACGCCACCCGCCTTGCGCCAGAACCAGCGCCTGACCACCCGTATCCTGCTCGAGAACAAACCCGGTGTGCTGATGGTGGAGCGCGGCCAGTTTCTGGAAAGCGGGGCCGGACGTGTTGCCTATGTGCTGCGGGACCGCATTGCCCAACGCGTGCCGATCGAGATCGGCGCGCGCAGCCTGAACGGCGTGGAGATACTCAGCGGGCTGAACGCTGGCGACGTCATCATCACTTCCAGTATCGAAGCCTTTGAACGGGCCGAAACCGTTCTTGTCACCGACTGATCCAACTCAAGCCCAGGAAGGAATAACCATGCTTACCATGCGCAACATCAGCAAAGTCTATCGGACCGATACCGTACAAACGAATGCCCTGCGTGACTTTTCCCTGCAGATCGATGAGGGCGACTTTGTCGCGGTCACCGGTCCCTCCGGATCGGGCAAGACCACCTTTCTCAATATTGCAGGCCTGCTGGAAAGTTTTGATGGCGGGGTTTACGAATTGGACGGACACAGTGTTTCCAGGTTGTCTGACCGGGAGCTGTCGAAGCTGCGCAATGAAAAGATCGGTTTCATCTTCCAGAGCTTCAACCTGATTCCCGATCTGAACGTGTTCGACAATGTCGATGTACCGCTGCGCTACCGTGGTTTTGGCGCGGCCGAGCGCAAACGCCGTATCGAAGAGGCGCTGGCGCGGGTGGGCCTGAGCGGGCGCAAGGAACATCTGCCCGCACAGCTTTCCGGTGGTCAGCAACAGCGCGTAGGCATAGCGCGCGCCCTGGCCGGCGAGCCGCGCTTTCTGCTGGCGGATGAACCGACCGGTAACCTCGATTCACAGATGGCCCAGGGCGTGCTCGACCTGCTCGAGGAAATCAACCAGTCCGGCACGACGATCATCATGGTCACCCATGATCCCGAGCTGGCCAAACGTGCCAAACGCGAAGTAGCCGTGCGTGACGGTCTGCTGCAAGAAACGTCCTGAGGTAGAGACCATGTTCAAACTGCTCTCATACAATCTGAAGCTGGCACTGCGCAATATCCGGCGCAATCCGGTTCTGAGTGCGCTGATGATCGTGGCGATCGGGATCGGCATCGGCGCCAGCATGTCGATGGTGACGGTCAACTACCGTTTCTCGATGAATCCCGTTCCGCAAAAAAGCGACGTGCTGCATTTCGTGCGTCTCGACAGCTGGAGCGCGGACTTCCCCTTTAATGATGGCAAGGCTCCCCCGAACCAGATGACCTATCTCGATGCCACGGCATTGCTGCGCGAGCATCGCGCCTTCCGCCAGGCCATGATGTCGCGCAGTTCTCTGGCAGTGGAACCGGAAAACCGCGAAGAACGTCCGTTCTTTGTGAATGTGCGTGCCACCACTGCCGACTTCTTTCCCATGTTTGATGTGCCCTTTCGCTATGGCAGCGGCTGGAGTGCCACGGAAGACGAAGCCGTACAGCAGGTTGTGGTACTGGGTGCCGAGACCAATGAACGCGTCTTTGGTGGAGAAGATTCAGTTGGACGTAACATCAAGCTCTCCGGTTCGAATTACCGTGTGGTCGGTGTGCTGGAAGAATGGGACCCGCTGCCAAGATTCTATGAACCCACCGGTGGCACCGGTCTGGTGGAAGACATCTTCATTCCCTGGCAACTCGTGATCACCAAGGAACTGCCGCGCACCGGCAATACCAATTGCTGGCGGCCGCTGCAGGGTGATGGTTTTCAGGCCTTCCTGAATTCCGAGTGCATCTGGATTCAGTTCTGGGCCGAACTGCGCAACGAGAACGAGCGTGCTGCCTACGAGGATTTTCTCGATGCCTATGTTACCGGCCAGAAGGAGCTGGGGCGCTTCCCGCGTCCGCTCGACAACCGTGCCACGCCGCTGATGCAGCTGCTGGATGAACTGGGGATGGTGCCGGACGAAGCACAGGTGCTGCTGGGCCTGTCCTTCATGTTCCTGGCCGTTTGTCTGCTCAACACCATAGGACTGCTGTTGGCCAAGTTCCTCGGCAAGTCCACCGAAATTGCCACGCGGCGCGCGCTGGGTGCGAGCCGGCGCGTGCTGTTTCAGCAGTACCTGGTCGAAGCCGGACTCATTGGTCTGGGTGGCGGCGTGCTGGGACTTGGTTTTACCTGGCTTGGATTGAAGGGTATCGATGCACAGTTCGATGACGAAGCCGTGTCACGTTACATGACACTGGACTGGAATATGGCGCTGGTAGCCGTTGTGCTCGCCATCGTTGCCAGCCTCATCACCGCAATCTATCCGACCTGGCGCGCCTGCAATGTGCAGCCTGCGGCCTGGTTGAAGGCAAACTAGGAGAACAACGATGGAATTCGGACCTATCTGGCGCGCAGCGCTGCGTAACAAAACCGGCATCCTGCTGATCGTGCTGCAGGTGGCCTTTACCATGGCGATCGTGATCAACTCCATTGCCATTGCCCAGGAGCGCGCCAAGCAGATGTCGCGCCCGAGTGGCGTGGATGAGGCCAATACCTTCTCTCTCAACAGCTCGGGCTTTGCCGCAGATTTCAATTCCAGACTTACGGTTGAGGAAGATCTGCGCCAATTGCGCGGCATGCCCGGTGTCACCAGTGCAGTGCAGATCAACGCGATTCCGCTGGGGGGCAGCGGCTGGAGCATGGGCCTGAAAACCAAACCCGGGGCGGAGATCGAATCCGTACCGACGGCGGTGTATTTCGTGGATGAGAAAGGCATTGATGCGCTCGGCGTCAAACTCATTGCCGGTGAAAATTTTGCCAGCTCTGACATCCGCTGGCGCGAACCGGCCACACGTGACTGGGCAGACAAAATCATCGTCACCAGGGCACTGGCCATAAAACTCTTTCCTGAAGAGGAGGGTTACGGAGTCGGCAAGGTGGTCTATATCAACGATACCGAACCCATGACCATTGTGGGCGTGATCGACCGTTTGCAGATGCCCTGGAGTGGCTGGACCGAAGGGGTCGAACAGAGCATGCTGGTACCGGAACATCTGGTGGGTAACTCGACGGCCTACATGGTGCGTGCCGAGACCGGCAGACGCGATATGCTGATGCCACAGGTGGAAACCCTGCTGGCAGAAAGTGAAGACGGGCGCATCATCCGCAACCTGCGCACCATGGAAGAAACCCGCAAGCGCAGCTATGAGGGCAATCAGGCGCTGATCAACATCCTTACCGTCACCATCGCCATCCTGATTGGCATCACCACGCTGGGTGTTGCCGGTCTGACCAGTTTCAACGTGACCCGGCGCACCAAGCAGATTGGCACGAGGCGCGCCCTCGGTGCCTCACGCAAGGCCATCCTGCGCTATTTTCTGGCGGAAAACTTCCTGTTCACGGCCATCGGCGTGACGCTGGGCGCAGTGCTGGCGGTCGGTCTGAACATGCTGCTGGTCGATGTGTTCAGCATCCCGCGCTTCTCCTGGTACCTGCTGCCCCTGGCCATGCTCACGCTGGTGCTCATCGGTCAGCTCGCCGTATTGGTTCCCGCACGCCGTGCAGCAACAGTACCGCCCGCCATCGCGACCAGAACCGTGTGAAACAAAAAGATCGAAGCGATCCATATCCATCACTTTGGTCTAGGAGTCTGCGCCGTAGAAGCCAATCGGCCTGCGACTTCCCCACATTGGTCCATTTTCCCGATCCTCCTCGTTACATAGTCACCACTATGCGCCTCGGACGATCGAAAAAATGGCCTCAATGTGGAAAACCCTCGGCTCGATCGTTTCTACGGCGCAGACTCCTAGGAGCCTGTCACGAAGTTCTGGCCTGACGATCCCGGCAGGCCGGTTTCTTGATCAAACTATTTCCAGGTTCGTGTCGTCTATAGTGGCAAGCAGTCAAAAGAGTGAGTTGCATGCTTTTCCCCATCAGCGATGAAACCCTGATCAGCAGGGCTCTGAATGGCTCGCAACAGAGCTGGGTGAAGCTGGTCACGCGCTACGAAAAGCTGGTCTACAATTATTGCCTGCGCATGACCCGCAACAGTCATGATGCGATGGACCTGATGCAGGAAGCCTTCCTGAGCATCTACCGGAACCTGCCGTCCTATCGTGGTGAGGGACAGTTCAAGACCTGGATGATGCGCATCACGGCAAACAAGACCATCGATTTCCTGCGCCATTCCCGGCGTCATCCGCAACAGAGTCTGGATGAAATGTCGGAAGAGGAACGCCAGGGTTTCCCGGCGCCTGACAGTGACAATCCGTATCAGGTCTACGCGCAGCAGCGCCACAACCTGGAAATACGCGGCATGATGGCGCAACTGGTGCCCGAGCAGCGTCTTGTGGTGGAGCTGAAATTTTTCCAGCACTTCACTTTCGAGGAAATCGCGTTTCAGACGGGAGTTCCCGTGAATACCGTAAAAAGCCGGCTCTATGCCGCCTTGCAGAAACTCAAACTACAATTGGAGGTGCAACATGTCATGTGACCACCAACTCATTACCGACTATCTCGATGCCTATATAAAAGGTACGCTCGATCCCGTGCTCAGGAAGAAATGCGATGAGGCGCTACTGCAGTGCGGGCGATGCCATGAATGCCATGCACGCGCACTGGAGTTCTGTCACCTGTCCGGGCAGTGGGAAGAGCAGGATGTGCCTTCCTGGCACCGTGTCCGTTACGCCGTGAAGCCACGCCAGCAATACAACTGGCTGAGTTGGACTGCGCTGGCCACTTCCTGTCTGACCCTGGTGCTGGTGGTCGGCAAGGTTGAAGTCAGCGCGGACCGTGGTTTGATGATCAGTTTTGGCGGGCAACAGAGTGAAGCGCGTGTCCAGGCCCGGGTTGCGCAGCAACTGGAAATGTTCCGTACCGTTGAAAAACAGGTGCTGGAAACCCGTTTTGCCGATTTCAGCCAGAAGCAAAACAGCGCCAACCTGCTGTTGCTGGCAGACTGGCAGAACCGCAACAGGCAGGAGCGTCGCCAGGACATGGAATTTCTCATGACCAGTTGGGAAAGACAGCGTTTCCAGGATCGGCGCCAGACCGATGAACGTCTGAGTTACCTTGCACAGAACCAGATTGACAGTGACCAGTATCTGAACGAATTGTTGAGAACAGCGGATAATCGCTGATAAGCGCTTGAGAGGCATATCATGAAAAAGCATCAAACAGCACTTTCTTCACTTGGCCTTATTGGCGCGCTGGGTCTTGCCGCAGCCGGCAGTGCAGCGCAACAGGAAGACTATGACCGAGCAGCGCGTGAGCTGAACATCATGAGTCATATCTTCCAGACCAGCATCGAGGAAGATGGCAGTGATCACCGCTACGCCTACGGCCGCGAACCCGATTCCCTGTATCTGGCAGGGCAGGGCATGGTGTTCACGTTCAACGTGAATTCCTTGCGCAACTCCCTGCATGTGAACGGCAATTTCAAGGGCCAGGACTGGGAGGAATTCGGCGAAAGCATGGCGCAGTTTGCCGGCAATGTCGTCAATCAGGTGATGGACTCCTTTCCTGACATGGATTTCGATTTCGATGATGATATCGATTTAAAACCTGCTGTACCTCCCATACCTGCAATGCCAGGCAAGGACAGTGACAGCCAGCGCCGGATCATTGCCGACATGAACGAAGAGATGCGTGGCACTCAGCAGGAAGTGCAGGGCATACAACGCCAGATACGTGGCGTGCAAAGGGAACTGCGCAAGAATACCGATGACGAAGAATCCAGAGCGGATCTCAACAGACTGACGGCGTCGCTGGATCCGGTCATCAAAAAACTGCAGGACCAGCAGAAAGCCTATTTTGACTACATGGAAGAGTACCAGAAGCAGGCCCAGGCCCGGCAGGAAGCCTGGAGCAGGGATCTGTCCGGCCGTATGATCCAGGCCCTGTGCGACTACGGAAAAACCCTGAAGTCTCTCGACGACAATGAACACATCACTCTGATTTTTGAGAATTACAGCGACAACAAGAACCAGGTGTTCGTATTCCCGTTCAAGGCAGTGGCTGAATGCATCTCCAGTGAAAAACTGCAAACGGTGGCCGTCAGCTACCTGATGTAAGGGCAGCTCTAAAAATTGATTGTGAGCTCTGCGCAACCAGAGCGGTGCCACGGCAAGGCGCCTTGCGCAGGTGAAGGCTGGTTGTCCTTTACAAGCAAGGCAACGCCGCTGTGGTGCCGCTCAGGCCGCGCCCTTCGGGGCTTTCAGGAAAAGCCCCCGGCGGCGTTGCGCTGCTTCGACGGACAACCAGCCCGCCTGCATCGCGCGCCTTGCCGGATGAAAATTCCTGAAAGCCAGAGGCCGCAAGCAATTTTTAGAGGTGCCCATAAGTAAGTGCCGGGAGATGTACCTGCAGGGCACTAAAAAAAAGTGGACAGTCCCTTTTTCTCTTTTCTGCTTGCCGGTGCCCTCGCTTCGGGATGCTGCCTGCGACCTTATGCCGCATCCCGAAGCGGGTGCCCTCTTGTTAATATTCCCCTGGTCATCCTCAGCAGCTTGTTGAAAAAGCCCATCCATGGACTTTTTCAAGCCGGTTCGCGGCGCATGTCCGCAAACCGGACTCGACAAATCAATCACTTGCGTGCTTGATTTGCGGCCGGGCCATTCGTGGCCCGGGTTAACAGGCTGTTTTTCAACAGCCTGTTAGGGAACCGCTGCCTGCCCAGGGCTACGGTTCAGGTTTTTCCTCCCAACCATCAAGAGGAAAGGAACATGCCGGGCAGTGGTGCATCTGCGCGGGGATGAGGGTGGGGTGGTATCCGCAATGTCCCGGAGCAGGAGAGTATTTTTGGTGATGAGCGTGAAGTGGTCCATGAAGCAGGCAGATACGGAAAGCCCGACAAATTCCCAGCGTAATACTTACCGGCTAATCTGGCGCTGGCATTTTTATGCCGGCATCTTTTGTTTGCCCTTCATCATCTGGCTGTCACTGACCGGGATGGTTTATCTGTTCAAGCCACAGATCGAACCCTTGCTTGAAAGGCGCCTTGACAGTCAGGTCAGTGGACATCTGCCAGCGCATGTCCCGTCGGCCATAGTAACAGCGGCATTGAAGGCGGTGCCGGGAACGGTACTCAACGCCTACGAATTGCCCTTGACGGCAGGCTCGGCAGTGCGCGTGCTGGTGGGGCGTGGTCCTGATCTGTATCGGGTATTCGTCAATCCGGAAAACCTCGACGTACTGGCCGTCAATAATGAAAAAAGCCGCTTGATGCGGGTCATTTTTTATCTGCATGGCGAGCTGCTGCTGGGCCAGGCAGGTTCGATGCTGGTGGAACTGGTAGCGGGCTGGACGATCCTGATGCTCCTCAGCGGCCTCTATCTGTGGTGGCCGCGCGAGCGTGGTCTTGCCGGTGTGCTGTATCCGCGCCGGGGCAGGCAGGGGCGGCCATTCTGGCGCGACCTGCATGCGGTGACCGGGTTCTGGATTTCCTTGTTTGCGCTGTTCCTGCTGGTGTCCGGCCTGCCCTGGACAAAATCCTGGGGCGGCATGTTCAAGTCCGTACGGGAGTGGCATGCCGGCGTGCCGCTGGTGCTGGACTGGACCACGGGCAGTGCCTCCGAACGGGCACAGATTGCTGCCGCGAATACCCCGGCGCCGGACGGGCATGCCGGACACGCAGCCTCTGAAGGGGGCGGAGACACTGTGTCCTACATCGTGCTCGATCGCATGGTCCCGAGGGTAAGAGCACTGGCACTGCCGGCGCCGGTGCTGATTGCACCACCATCCCTGAACACTCCTCGATGGACCGCCCGCAGCGACACCCAGAACCGTCCGCAGCGGGTGTCGTTGACCCTGGATCAGCGCAGTGCGGAGATCATTGCGCGGCAGGATTTCACGCAGAAGCCCCTGCTGGATCGAGTGATCGCTTATGGCATTGCGATTCACGAGGGGCAGTTGTTCCCGCCGTACAACCAGATTCTGAATGTCTTCACTGCGCTGGGCATGCTGACACTTGCGGTGAGTTCGGTGCTGATGTGGTGGAGACGGCGCCCGCCAGGCCTGCTTGGCGCACCGCCGCCACTGGCACACATGCGCTACCCCGGACTCTTTGTCGGAGGCTTGGTTGGTCTGGGTATTTTACTGCCCTTGCTTGGCGCCAGCATGCTCCTGGTCTGGATGACGGAGCGCGTGCTGCTCAGAAGCTCCAGGCAGGCGAGCCGCTTTCTGGGGATCTAAAAATGGGACAGTCACTTTTCTCGTTTTACAGTTGCCCCGGCTTATCGTATAGTCCGGAAGGTCCACAAAAAGACTCACCGGGGGATACGTATGGCTGCCAAACCTGTCAACGACCAACTGCGCCTGGATCGCAGAACTTTCATGGGTGCCGGTGTCATGGCCGGTGCTGGCCTGGCCTGCGGTGGTCTGCCTGCCCAGGTGTTTGCGCAGGACCGGCGCCTGGCCCGCATCGGCGGTGTAGCGAAAACGACGGCGGGGCGTGTTCGTGGCCTGGTCAAGGACGGGGTGCAGCAATTCTGGTGTGTGCCCTATGGCGCACCGACCGGTGGCGCGAATCGTTTTCTGCCACCGCAGGCACCCGCCGCATGGTCCGGCATTCGGGATCACTTCGAGATCACCTTTGCGGCACCCATGGAGCCGGGTGGTACAGAGCCGGCGCCGGTCGTCACCGCGCTCAATCGTCTCACACCACAGAGTGAAGATTGCCTGACGGTGAATGTGTTCACGCCGGGGCTGGACGACAAGGCGCGCCCGGTCATGGTCTGGATGCACGGAGGTGGCTTCTCGGCGGGTTCGGGCAACTACCTGCTGTATGACGGCAGCAATCTGGCGCAGAAGGAAGATGTCGTCGTGGTGTCGGTCAATCATCGCTTGAACATTTTCGGTTTCCTGCACCTGGCGGATCTGGGTGGCGACAAGTGGGCGCAGGCGACCAATGTCGGCATTCAGGACCTGGTGGCTGCGCTGGCGTGGGTGCGCGACAATATAGAGAATTTTGGCGGCGATCCCGATCGGGTCACCATCTTTGGCCAGTCCGGTGGTGGCGCCAAGACCACGACGATGATGGCGATGCCGTCGGCGCAGGGACTGTTCCATCGCGCCATTGCCCAGAGTGGTTCCGCCTTCCGCGGCATAGCGGCGGACGACGCGAGCGCCGGTGCCGAACGCTTTCTCGCGAAGCTGGGCATCAACAGGAATCAGCTCGATCGTCTTCAGCAACTCGACTTCCGGCAGATTCAGGCGGCATTCTACAGTGCCCCGCCGATCGAGCGGCTTGCCGGCGGCCCGGTGATCGACGGCCATATTCTGCCCCGTCACCAGTGGGATCCCACGGCGCCCTCGTATTCGGCCCAGGTACCGCTGCTGGTAGGCTCCACCGAGAACGAGGATGGCTGGGTCGGGCCGCCGCCCTACGATCTCGCCGACGATGAGATGCTGGCCCGTTTCACGACGCGCCTGGCGAACAATGACGCAGGCGAGGGCCGGAAACTGCTGGCCCTGTATCAGCGTCTGCATCCCGGCACGCGCAACCAGATGCTCTGGCTGAGGGCGGAATCGGACGATACGCGACGCTGGAGCGCGCAGGCACTGTGCCGTTTGAAACACGAGCAGGGCAGTGCGCCCAGCTATCTGTATTTCTTTGATTGGCAATCGCCCGTGCACAATGGCCGCATGGGTTCGTACCACACACTGGATATTCCATTCGTGTTTTACAACCTGGACATCGGCGCGTCGATGACGGGCTCCTCGCAGGCACGTTATCAACTCGGGCATGTGATGAGTGCGGCCTGGGCGGCGTTCGCGCGCACGGGTGATCCGAATCATGCCGATATGCCAAACTGGCCCGGTTTTGATCCGGGCAGCTACCCGACCATGATCTTCGGCGACACCGTACAGGCGGTGAATGACCCGAACCGGGAAGAGCGTCTGGCTCTGGCGGCCCTGCGGCAGAAACGGGGAGTATAGAAAGGCCTTCCCCTGCCACTGGGTTCCCGCTTCCGCAGCAGATTCATCCTGAGACCGACAGGCTCCGGATCCTTCCCGTTGCTGCGTTTCTGCTTCTTCCCCCCACTGTTTCTGTGCTGCTGCCTGTGCGGCCCGCTGGGCAATGCGACAATATGCCGCATTTTGAAACAGACGGCCGACTTGTATCATCCCTCCCGCTTTCAATGCTTCCTGCTTCACCATGAACGGCAGGCTATGCAATCACCCCTTACCCGGAGTATCAATTTTGAAGCGATCAGGCAACCGTCTTGGCCTGCTGATGCAGGCAACTGCCATGGCTGGCATTGCAGCCTGTCCGGCTCTCGTCCAGGCTGCTGAAGACGCCCTTCAGGAGATCACCGTCTGGGGCCAGGGCCGGCTGCTCGATGATTCACACCGGAGCAGCCCCGGCGTATTGCTGGGTTCGAAAGATCTCGTCAGCATCAATCCGATGACCACGGAAGACCTGCTCAAGTTTGCACCGAGCCTGATCATCCGCCAGCGTTTTATCGGCGACCCCAACAGCACCATGGGGCTGCGCACCGCGAGCATGTTTCAGACGGCGCGCACCTCGGTCTATGCCGATGGCCTGCCGCTGCATTATTTTTTGCAGACCTCGTTCAATGGCTCACCGCGCTGGGCCCTGGTCGGCGCCGATGAAGTGGCGTCGATAGAGGTGGTCTATGGTCCGTTCTCGGCGGAATACGGTGGCAATGCGATGGGTGGCGTGATCAATTTTGAAACGAAGATTCCTGCTGAAAGAAGTTTTCATCTGGAAGGCTCCATGTTTCAGCACGATTTCAAGGAAGTGGGTTTCAAGGACAAGCTCAACGGCGGCAGGATGTTCGCTTCCTATGGTGACAAAATCGGGAAGGTAAGCCTGTATACCTCCTGGATTCATCTTGAAAATGACAGTCACCCGATGGATTTCCGCTTTTCTGCCGTGCAGGCGCCAGTGGGCGATGAGGAAGAAGTCACCGGCGGGATTGCCGGTCTGGATTCGCGCGAAAAGGCTGTCATCAACTATGGTGATACCGGTGTGCAGGCGGTCAATACGGATCAGTTCAAGGTAAAGCTGGGTTATGACTTCGGCGACTGGTTCACGCTGTTCAATGTTGCCTATGAAAACCGGGTCAGGGACCGCGATGCGGTGAACAACTATCTGCGCTCGGTCACGACCGGAGAACCGGTTTGGGAAGGCAACGTCGTCCAGGATGGTGTCCGCTTCAATGTCCGGCGCAGCAATTTTACGGAAGATGAATCGGAGCGGCAGAATCTGCTGCTGGGGAGCCGCTTGCAGGGGCCGCTGACGGATTCCTGGTGGCTGGAGATGAATCTGAGTTACTACGAGGTGCTGCAGGACGAGACCCGCAGTTCACTGCAACACCCGGATGACCCGGCTTTTACCCCGGCAGGCCGGATCAGGGACCTGGACGATACCGGCTGGAAAACCGCTGACATCAAACTGGAGACGGACACCCTGTTCGGACGGGACGATCTCGAACTGCTGGGCGGTTATCAGTTCGCGACCTATGAAATGCGGCTGAGTGATTATGATTCCGGGGACTATCGGGCCGGGGTGTTTGGGGCGCTGCGCAATGCCAGTGGCGGCAAGACCATCAGCCATGCACTGTTTGCCCAGCTTGGCTGGCAGGTTACCGAACAGTGGGACCTGCTGCTGGGTGTCCGGCAGGACTTCTGGCAAAGCCGCAATGGTTTTTTGAACAACTTTGTCACCAGCAAGCTGCAGGACCATGCTGATCGTTCAGAAAACCGCTTCTCACCAAAATTCTCTGTTGGTTTTACACCCGGCAATGCCTGGCAGTATCGCTATTCCCTGGCGCAGGCCTATCGGTTTCCCATCGTGGAAGAGTTGTTTGCCTTCGAGAGCAGCACCATCGGCACCGGACTGGCCGATGCGAACCTGGAACCTGAGGCCGGTTTGCACCATAACCTGATGGTGGAACGCGCCCTGGATGACGGTTATGTCCGTGTCAACGCTTTCCATGAGACCATCGACAAGGTCATCTTCAGTCAGAGTGGAAGCGTCGACAATGTGCTCATCAGAACCTTCCTGCCCATCGATGAGGTCAGGACCAGCGGTGCGGAACTGGTCTATACGCAGAGCAATATTCTGGGTGGAAACCTGGATGTGCAGTTCAACCTGACCTGGATGGATTCCAAGATTACCCGGAACAGCCTGAATCCGGCAATCGAGGGCAATGAATTCCCACGCCTGCCGCAGTGGCGGGGCAATCTGCTGCTGACTCATCATCTGACGCAGAACTGGGATATCGGTGGTGGTGTCCGCTATGCCACCAAGGCCTTTCAACAACTGGACAATTCCGACACCGCCAGTCAGACCTTTGCCGTGATGGACAAGTACACCTTCGTGAACCTGAAGACCAATTACCGTGTCAACGACAGGCTCCGGCTCAGTCTGGCCGTAGACAACCTGTTCAACAAGCTGGCCTACGTCAATCACCCCTATCCATTGCGCACGGCCTTTCTCGAAGCGGCGCTGGATTTTTAAGGAATTGTGAACTGGACGCTTGATCCACTACCCCTGGCCGGGTTTTCCCGGCACCCGTATATCCAGCACCATGTCCTGGATTTCCTGTGGCGGTGCCGACGTGACGCGGGATACCAGCAGGGCGACCGCGAAATTGATCAACATGCCGACGGTTCCGATGCCTTCCGGTGAAATGCCCAGCCACCAGTGATCTGCATTATCAACAAGGGGATTGATGAATTTGAAATGGATAATGTAGGCTGCGGTGAAGACGATGCCGCTTATCATGCCCGAAATGGCGCCTTCCCTGTTCATCCGGGTGGAAAAAATCCCCAGCACGATGGCAGGGAAAAACGACGATGCCGCCAGGCCGAAGGCAAAGGCCACGACCTGGGCGACGAAACCCGGGGGATTGATGCCGAAATAGCCCGCCACGCACACGGCGAAGAAGATCGCGATGCGGGCAAACCTGAGTTCCTGTTTTTCCGTGATCTCGGGCATCAGGTTGCGTTTTAACAAGTCGTGGGAAATGGCCGTGGAGATCACCAGCAACAAGCCCGCCGCGGTCGACAATGCCGCCGCCAGGCCGCCGGCCGCCACCAGAGCAATCACCCAGTTGGGCAGGCCTGCGATTTCCGGATTGGCCAGCACGATAATATCCCGGTCCACGATCAGTTCATTACGATCCGGGTCTCCCACGTACTGAATGCGGCCATCGTTGTTCTTGTCGGTAAAGCTGATCAGCTTGGTGGCCTCCCAGGTCTTGAACCAGGACGGCATGGCGGTGTATTCGGCATTGTTCACGGTGTTGATCAGGTTGGTACGGGCAAAGGCGGCGATAGCCGGCGCCGTGGTGTAGAGAATGGCTATGAACAACAGCGCGTAGCCGGCGGATTTTCGGGCAGCCCTGACGCTGGGCACGGTAAAAAAACGAATGATTACATGGGGGAGCCCCGCCGTGCCCATGATCAGGGCGGCCGTGATAAACAGCACGTCCAGGGTACTGCGCACACCCGACGTGTAGGCGGCAAATCCCAGTTCCTCGTGCAGCCCGTCAAGTTTGTCCAGCAGGTAACCGCCGCCGTAGTCCGAGGTCAGTTCTGCTCCGAAACCAAACTGCGGAAAGATGTTGCCTGTCATCATGATGGAGATGAACACTGCTGGCACCATGTAGGCGAACATCAACACGCAATACTGAGCCACCTGGGTATAGGTGATACCCTTCATGCCGCCCAGCACCGCATAGAAGAATACGATGCCCATGCCGATCACCACACCAAGGCTGATATCCACCTCCAGGAAACGGGAAAATACCACGCCGATGCCACGCATCTGCCCCGCCACATAAGTGAACGACACGAAGATGGCGCACACCACCGCCACCATGCGGGCAAACTGGCTGTAATAACGATCTCCGATGAAATCCGGTACGGTGAACTTGCCAAAGTCCCTCAGGTAAGGAGCGATCATCAGGGCCAGCAACACATAGCCGCCGGTCCACCCCATCAGGTACACCGAGCCATCACGACCCATGTAGGAAATGATGCCGGCCATCGAAATAAAGGAGGCGGCCGACATCCAGTCGGCGGCGGTGGCCAGGCCATTGGCCAGTGGCGGTACATGGGCGCCGGCAATATAAAAGTCTTTCGTGGAAGTGGCCCGGGACCAGACGGCAATGCCGATATAAAGTAGAAAACTCAAGCCCACGCATAGATATGTCCAGACTTGCAGGCTCATGATGTCACCGTCTGTTAGTACTACTGTGTTACAAACCGCTGAAGGGCGCATTGCTGCGTTAAAACCGGGCTCAAAATGCTCATTTACTCCATGTAAACTGCGCTTTTTCGCCCGGTTTTGCCTTGCACTGCATCCCTTGATCGATTCGTAACACAGTAGTATTAGTTGTTGTTTTTGCTTGAGTGTATTCAGGCATCCTGCTGTAGGTCGGCTTCCTCTTCCGCCAGAATATCCTTCTCGTCGTGATGGTATTTATGATCGAGCCGGTCCATCAGTTTCAGGTAAATGAATATGAGGATGACATAGATGTAAACGGAGCCCTGCTGGGCCATCCAGAAGCCCAGCTTGAATCCTCCGATACGGATGGCGTCCAGCTGGTCGACAAAGATCACGGACATCAGAAAGGAGACGATGAACCAGATACTGAGCAGGAGGGTCAGTATCCGGATGTTTTCTTTCCAGTATCGGTTGTCGTCTGCACTCATGCTCTCTTCCCATTCTGACGCCGGCGGGCACCTGTTGGCGCTTGTATTCATTCAGATCGACCAGGCGCAATACTGGCATAACGGTTTCCGAATCGAAACCTTTTTCAATAATGACATGGGCGTTCATATCTTCTTCGAGATACCACTCCTGGAGATTGCCCAGGGTGGCCGCTTGTCTTCATCCACCTGATCGAGGGAGGCCCCGTTTTTTTTCTGTTACCATTGGGCGCCTGAAACAGGAAGCAGCCTGGCAAGAAAACAGGCTGAAAAGAAAACAGGAATGACAATAAGATGCCGGGAAATGACGGTAAGATGTCAAAGAATGACGAATTGGTACCATGAGTCGAGGATTAGGTATGAAGCTATCACTTGCCCGCCATCTGCTGCCTGCCATCACCCTGCTGCTGCCCGCACTGGCGCTGGCGCAGACCCCGCTGGTCAGCGCCCCGGAGAATGAGGCGGGGCGCAGCCTGTATCAGGACAACTGCGCCAGCTGCCATGAGCAGCCGGAACTGACCAAGTCCCCGCCTGTGGATACCCTGCGCCGCATGGGGCCGCGCGCCGTGTCCTATGCATTGACCAATGGCAAGATGATTGCGCAGGCCGCGAATCTCTCCCCGGAGCAGATCGACGCGCTGGTCAGTTACCTGGCGGGCACTGCCGCCGTCGACAATAGCTGGATCGCCGCCAATACCTGTCCCGCTGCGCGCCTGGCGGTCG
>JAVVEZ010000073.1:0-18031 GCA_032250895.1 Pseudomonadales bacterium
CTCTCTTCGGGCGTCCTGCCCTCAGAAGCCCCCGGAGCTCCCACCCCGCTGCCCGAGTCTTCGGCTTCAGGTTTATCATCCAGAAATCTCTGCTGCACTGACGTGGCCCAGCTCGCCATTGCGCCAACGCCGAATCACCCGGGATGGGATCGAAAGCCAAGCGGAGGATTTGGCTCTCTGAGCAACTGAATGGCATCTTCGAATGCCTCTATAAGGCGTACTCCCAAGCCCTCTTGTTCATTCTCGTACCAGGCAACCGCCTCTTCGAGTTCTTGGGCCGCTTCCTTGCTGACCTTAACGTACACCATCAATTACCTATTCGTGCTCTCGCCCGGGCCAGCACCTCATCTACATCAAGAAGTTTGGCTGTTCCTGCCTCTATTTCATTAATTCTTCGGCATATTTCAATGTCCCATGCCTTAGCTACTTCAGCATCGGCAGGGCCATCCAGGCTGGCAACCATGTCGCTAGCTAATTTCGCCCTTTCATCTTCAGGAAGCGCCATTGCAGCATTTCTCAGTGATTCAAATTCGGCTTTAGTCATGGCAAGCTCCAATCCAATAGCAATACAAAGGATAATGCATCAAACTAAAACCCATAACAAGCGACTGTCGCCAGCAAGCTGGCTCGGACGGCTGTTTCGTAGCCGCCGCATAATGCGGCGCGATAGCACTGGATCAGTCCCAGTCCCTGAGTTCGCTGCAAAGGTCGAGCTGCGCCAGGCTCTGTCGGACAAATGAGTGGCGGCAGGTCCAGCATCTTCCTGCGCCGATCATGCTCAGGCAGCACCGGCGACGACCACCTGCTGGCCGCTGCCACTGCGGTGTTCGATGCGCCGCTGGCGAACTTTGAACGAGCGGCGCCCACCGCATGACAACGCAAATGACACAGGAAGCAACACAGGAAACTGCGGATTTGTCGGTGCCCCCGCAGCACATCGGCTTCTGGCCGGCCTTGCGGCTCTGGTTGAAATTCGGCTTCATCGGCTTCGGTGGACCCGCTGCGCAAATTGCGCTGATGCACCGTGAACTGATCGAGCAGCGTCACTGGATCAGCGAGAAACGTTTCCTGCACGCGCTCAACTACTGCATGCTGCTGCCCGGCTTGTGCTTTCTGATCCTGATTGTGGTCACGCCTGCTGTGGGTAGGCAGCGCCGGGCTCATCCTGTGGCTGGTGCCGATGGGCCTGCTCACGGCAACGGTAGGCTGGCATCACACGCTGACACAGATGGGCTGGTTCTTCACCAAGGCAGCCCTGCTGACGTTCGGCGGTGCCTATGCCGTGCTGCCCTACATCTATCAGGGTGCCATCGGCCATCATGGCTGGCTCACCCCGACGCAGATGATCGATGGTCTCGCGCTGGGCGAAGGCAACCCCGGGCCACTGATCATGGTGGTGGCCTTCATCGGGTTTGTCGGCGCTTACGTGCAGGCCATATTCGGACCCGATCTGTTGTTCCTGGCTGGCGCGGTCGCGGCCATACTGGTCAGTTGGTTCACCTTCCTGCCCTCGTTCATCTTCATTCTGGCGGGTGGCCCGCTGGTGGAATCCACGCACGGCAATCTCAGGATCACGGCGCCGTTGACGGCCATCACGGCAGCGGTGGTCGGCGTCATCCTGAACCTGGCGGTCTTCTTCACCTATCACGTGCTGTGGCCCGAGGGCTTCGAGGGCGGCTTCGAGTGGATAGCGGCCTTGCTCGCCATGGCCGCCGGCATGGCGCTGTTTCGCTTCAAGTGCAATGTGATACATGTGCTTGCCGCCGCTGCGCTGTTTGGTCTGGTGTTGACAACGACAGTCCCGTAAACAGTCCAAGGAGGGGGTACTGGAACAGGATGCGGAGAACAGCACCCTGAGCCTGGATCATCTGGAACAGAACCCCATGCAACAGGTGCATGGCCACAGCATCACTTACCGCATTGCGGTGGGGCCGCAGCAGGGCTTTTCAGGTCTTCTCTTGGGTCTTGCTTCCTCCTTCCGCCCACCGGTCGGAGATTGGCCGGTGGCGCGGAAGTTTTTAAAACTGAAGAGCCTTCAGTCGGCGAGGGCTATCGTGCCGTCCGGGCTGGCGCTGGTCAGGATGTAGCCGGCCCAGTAATAGGGATTGCGGTAAGCCGGATTGCGGCTGAGCGCCTGCTGGGCCTGTTGCAGTGCCAGCGTCACATCCTTTTCCGTTTGCAGCCGTTCATAAAACACCGCCATGAATTCCGCCGAAGCGCGGTCGGATACCGGCCAGAGCGTCGCGATCACGTGTTTTACGCCCTGGGCGAGAAAACCCCGGCTGAGGCTGTTCAGCCCCACGCCCGCCTGCTCCATTCCCATGGCGGTATCGCAACCGCTGATCACGACCAACTCGTTGTTGAAGGCATAGCCGAACAGTTCGGCGGGCGTGATGAAGCCCGGATCGCGATGGCCTGCCTCATCGACAGTGGACAGTGCCAGGCCGATGTTGTCCTCGCTGGTGGATTTGAAGTAGCCGTGCGTGGCGATGTGCAGGACGCGGGCGTTGCGTGCCGCTGCGCCGGTCAGATTGGCGCGAGTGGCCCTGGTACCCGTGAACACCAGGGTATTTCCTCTGGTGCGTTCCTGAATGCTCCTGGCTTCCACGGCGGTGTACGGTAATTGCCGGAGATTGGCCGACCAGCCGCGCAGCGCATCATTGCCGGGCAGGGCGGGGTCCAGCGCGGCCAATTGCAGGTCCTTGTAGACGGGGTCGGCGATGATGGCGATCTCGGTTTCATACTCGGCTTCCCTGTGTGGCTTGTCCATGAAATAGGTGCTGGGTGAAGGAATGGTGGTCAAGGCGTAGTCATCGATCAGTGGCCGGTAGCCGCCGGCCGCATCGCGCGGTGAGAGGGCGGAAAAGGGAAAACCGAACAGCGGTCCGTCCCTGGCGATCAGGAGTTCCCGCGCCCGCGGGTAGCGTGACAGGTCGGGCAGCAATGCTTCAGACAGTTCCTGAAGCTGTAGTGCCGAGAAGGATCGCGTGGTGTGAAGGAAGTCCCCCGCATCCAGTACGGCCGCCAGGTTGAGCGGCAGTGTCACCCGGCGCAATTCGGCGCCGTCAGGCGTGAGCGTCATCAGATAGAGATCGTCCGCCGTTTCGAGATAATACAGGAGCAATTGGTCGTCCCGCAGACGTTCACGAACGGTATCGAGGCTGGCCGGTGCCGGAATGGGCAGGGTATCCACGTTGTTGAGCCGGGCCAGGGCGATGAGGTCGTGCTGATGGTAATAATCGAGATCGCCGATCTCCGGAATGGCCGAGCCCTTCTCCGTATCGGCCAGCAGGTTTGCCATGTCACTGTACAAGGCCAGTAATTTCCGTTCTTCCTGGGATGCCGTGTCATTCGGGAATCCCGAGGCCAGGCGTTGCCGCAGGCTGATGTCGCGCGAGCGCTCACTGGTTTCGAAGGCGCGGGCAAGAAAGTTCACGTCCCCGGACTGGAAATACCGGTCGAGGTAGATGCCGGCCAGGGTGCTGAAGGCTGCATGGGTCTGGTTGCTCCAGACCGGCCCGAGACGTTCGGCTTCGAGTTCGGTGTGCATACGCTCGATTCTGGCCAACACCGCATCGCCGTATCTGATGGCGCGGTCTGTATTGCCCCTGGCCCGCTGTATTTGCATGGCGACCGTGAGGGCATGCACCGCGTTGTTGAAGTAGCGCGCGTCATTTTCCGCCTCCAGGGCCATGCCGATGGCGCTTTCGGCTTCGTCGAGCCTGCCGGCATCCAACAGCACCTTTGCCAGTTGCGTCCATGTCCGTTGGGCCAGCGCAAAATCATTGACGCCGGGCAACAGCGCCAAGGCGTCTCGAACGCTGCTTTCAGCGGAGTCAGGGCGACCGTCCTCCAACGCGGCGATACTCAGTTGCAGCAAGGCTTCCAGCAGGGAGAAGTCATCCGCTTCCTGGCGTGCCAAGGTGTAACAGGTCTGGTGTTCCCCGCGGGCCCGTTCGGGATCGTCCAGCAATCTGAACAATGTACCGAGCCGGCAATGGTAGTAAGCCTTGTTGGGCGTATTGGTTTCAGCCCGCAGGCGCATGCTCTGCATCAGGTAGGTCGCCGCCTTGTTGTAGTCGCCAAGCACCTGTGAGTAGATACTGAGGTTGGAGTACAGGAAGTAGCGCCACTCGGGGTTGGCGGTTTCCTCGAAGAGTTCCAGCACCTTGCGAAAATGCACGAGGGACTTGCGGCGGTCGCCGATGCGCGCATAAAGAACCGCAAGGTTGTTTTCCGCAAGCTGGTAGTCATCCATGTTCCGTGCGGCTTCGGAGAAGTAGACGGCCTTCAGGTGTTGGTCGACGGCATGTTCGAGAGCGAGGGCTTTTTCGCCCTGGCCCAGGTCCTCCCGTTCGCTCTCCCTGATGGAAACATAGCCAATGTTGCTGAATATCTTGCCGAGCAGGTCAAAGTCGGGCGCGGCGTGTTCCAGCGCTTCCTGCAAACGTCTGCTTGCCAGGTCCAGTTGCATGGCGCTGGCATAGGCTTCCCCCAGGTAGGCGGCGATTTCCGCCCGGTCGTATTTCACCCCGCCGGCTTGCAGCGCAAGGATGCGGTCCGCAAGCGCCAGCGCGTCTTCAAGAAAGTCGATGCCGGCTGGCAAATCCCGCTGGCGCAAATGGATTTTGCCGATTTGCCAGGGAACCTTGTAATAGAACGGGTGTTGCGAAAAAGGCTCCTCTTCCAGCACAGCCAGTTGTGCCAGAGCGGTGTCGAAACGCAGCAGGCTGATGTTGGCCAGCGCGGCGTGCAACTGGAGCTGAAAGGCCATGTCGGGATCGTCGAGTTCCTCACCGACGCGGGCCGAACTCAGCAGTTCCCATTCGGCCGCGGCTTGTTCGAGGCCGGCGGCACCGCCACCGATCCAGGTGGAGCCGGCCTCGTTGAAGCGCCTCAGCAGGGCAAGCAGGCCGGCATCCGGGTTGCTCAGAGTCAATTCGTTCACCCGGTAGGTACCCTCGGCGCTCTGATCGAACAGCGAGTAAAAGCACAACTCCACGGTTGCGGATTCGCCGGCGGTTTCCAGAAACACATAATCCGTGCCGTTTCTGCCGCCAGGGCCGTTCAGCCAGAAGGGGGTGGCGCCGTTCACCAGGATCTTGAGGTCGCGGCTCTGCTGTTTCAGCAGGACCAGCTTGGGTTGCGCGGTGGTCAGCTCCACCGCATGGCTGCCGGCGAACTGCCCGGAAAATTCTTCCGGGAGGCAGGCGGCGGCGGGGGCGGCAGGCAAGAGCATGGCAAGCGAAAATGCCATGCCGGGGAAGCAACGTTTTTTGTCGGCGATGGACATCAGCAACAACCGTAGGTTCCTATGTAAGAGTCGCTCCAGTATGCGCGCTGCACCATGCCGACGGTATTGCCGTCGGAATACAGTTCCAGGATGAAGGTAACCGACATCGGTTCACCCTTGGCTGCGTCTTTCAGGTCGGTGACAATGGGCAAGCTGACCAGATAATTGTCCCCTTGCTCATAGAAAGGCGTTGCGGCGAAGGTATCGAAGAATTTTTTACTGATTCGAGGCAAGGGCGCGGCGTCCGGAGGTACCTTTATTTGCGAGTAATCCACGTTGAACTTCACGAAGCGGTGATCGCGGTGGGCGGTCCGCATGGAGCGTGTCATCCAGTTTCCCGCGTCATCCCTGTTCCAGTAGTTCACCGTTTCACTGGTGAAAGGAGTAAAGTCCGCTCGCGCCTTGAACGTCATGCCCCAGCGCGGCATATAGGGTGTGCGGTCGATCTTGCCATGGTGGATGAGCGCCTGGTAGCTGGTCCAGTAAGGGTCCTTGGCGACTATAAGGTCTAGAATTTTCATGTTGGCTCCTTGTTTGAGGATGAATCAGTGAACGCGATATTGCAGGGCCGGCAGGAGACGGGTGCCGGGGGGTACGTTGATTTTTTCGGAATTACCGATGGCATGTCTCTCCAGGAAATTGACGCGGTGCTGTTTTTCGTTCCAATGGGTGGCGGTACATACGGGGGCTTGCCCGCTGTCGGGGCAGCCCGGCAGCGGTCCGGGCGCCCTCGACGGCCCGAGCAGGAATGGGGAGAGTACGGCCGGATAACCGAAAAAATCACGCCGCACATGCTGGTTTTTCGTGCCATTGAACTTATGACACCCATCGCAGGTATTGAAAGCAACGATATTCAGGGCCCTGGTGGAGCCCGCATCGGTTCCCTGCGCAGGCCACCTCGAACTGCCGTTTTCCCGAAATTCCGCGACCAGTCCGGGCAACTGCCGTCCCAGCCGGTTTTCCGCGAAAATGAAGGTTCCAGCAATGATATCCGACTGGATTCCGGGCGTATCGCTGATGAATTTCACCAGTTCATCCCGGCCCTCATCCGTTTCCCTGAATTTTTTCTTGGGCGTTTGCGCCAACTGCTTCATCTCGAGGCCCGTTTGCGCATCGTAGGGGAACTCCCGCATCTGCCAGAAGTTGGTGCCAATGGCGTCATTGGTCCGGATTCTCCTCAGGTTCTCCGGCCTGGCGAATTCGTCGGTGATGGCCTTGAGTGCATCCAGGTAGCGGGAACCGGTGAAGGGGTAGGTAGCCAGATTCTTCCAGCGTCTTGCCCAGCTTCGTAAGGCACAGGTGCGGGCGCAGTCCGCCGCTTCCGGAAGCCCGAATTCCAGAATGAGGGTGAAGTCCAGGATGTCGTCATTGGCCTTGCGCAGTTCATATATGAGACGGCCCTCGCCCTGCGCCATGACTTCATCGCTTGGATCATTGTTGATGAAGCGTGTCAAATCTATGCGGTTGACGATGGCGATAAGATCCATCCGCCCGCCTCTCCAGGCCTCCAGCAAGACGGCGGCCGTACCGGCATCGGCCATGACCTCGTCATCCCCGCCGTTGTGCATTTGCGGGTATCTCCAGTAGTCCGCCCATTCCTCCATGAAGGCAGCGGCCGTCTTGCCGTTGGCCCTGGCAAGATTCGTGATCACGGTGTCGAAATGCCAGGCCCCTCCGGGTTTGGCATGGGCAGGGGTTTGAGTGACCTCGGGAGCTATGATCACCAGGTTCCTGAAGTAGGGATCGGAGGCCTTTTCTTGCTCGGTGATCCTGGACTCTGGGGTGTTCACTGATGGCGCCGGGATTTGTCCACAGGCGGAGACGAGGAGGCAAAACCCCAGCAGGCCCATGGTGTGTTTTGTTATATTGAGCATGGGTAAATCCTTGCTTCGAAGTGGATCGAGTTGCAAGAATACCTGTCGCCAACCCCCGGGTTGTCTCAGCTCGCCCGCAGGGCCGAGCCCGAGAGAACCAAGCTGGAAGGTTTACAGTGCATGGAAGAATAACCGCTTGATCGTATACCGTCCAGTCCAATTTACCACTTTGCCCGCCGACAGCTCATGCTTGCGCCCTGCCTCGTCAATGCGGCTGAAAACATGTCCAGTCTCCCTGAGACAATCCAGGTCCCCATGGCAGTGTAAAGAGTAATTGAACGAGGATTTCTTATGCGTAATGCCATATACCCGAGCAAAAGCCTGACGCCGGTCATCGCCACTATCATCTGTTTCGCCTTGAGCGCGGCGGCGGACGGCGCCATATTAATCTGGGGAGAGGGAAAATGGGGGGATACGTGGGCCGTCAGTGGCAGCCAAATCAGCAATCCTCCCCCCGAAAGACCGGGAGTCAGTTTCAACGGCACGTTTGCCGACACCAATGCCCGTTTTGCCATTGGACTCACGCGGAACGATGGTACTACCTACACCAGCAATGCCAGTGCCGGTGAAACGGTGAGAATCATCGGCATCATCAGGCCGGAAGCGGAACATGTCGGGCAGCCGGCGGACATTTACGTGGCAGACCGGACCAATCTGGTGTTTACCATGAAAACCCCGGAGGGCATCTTCGTACCCTGGAATGCCCGGGTGCCGGACCTGCGCCCCTTCCTTGAGGGGGTAATCCTTGAAGAGAGCCTTGAAGTCGATATCTTTACCGGCCGGCTGGGTCTCAGCGGAGACCACCGCATCTTCCTGGGTTATATGCCGGCGGACGGCATCCTGCGCTTTACGCCCGCGCCGGAGCGCCTGAATATCACGGATTGAGTCTCCTTTTTCCACTCCACAATCAGAGGTTTGACGCCATGTCTTCAAAAATATTGCCGGTTTTGTGTCTATTAACCCCCTTGGCCGCCGTTCCGGCCCTTGCGCAAGTCCCGCATACCTTCATCGAAGGCGAGCCTGCCGTGGCCGCCCAGGTCAATACGAATTTCGAAGCCCTGGACGGGCGGATACAGGACCTGCTGGAGCGCATTACCGCCCTGGAAACCCAGCTTGTGCAACGTTCCGGTACCGAAAAAAACCCCAGCGTGGCGGGCGGCGCCTATCTGGTCAGAACCCAGATAGACGCTCTGTGGGCCCTGAATGCGGTCGCGGCCCAGGGCGTGATCTTCTCCGGCGGCTTGACCATTTTCGAATTCAACGGAGACGGGACGGGCCAGAGCAAAGTGCTGTCCTGTGATGGCAACCGGCTGCACGACGAAGACTTCCAGCCAGCGGAAGGAACCGCTCCTGCTCCCGGCTTCATAGTGCAGGTCCGCGGCTGCCAGCAGGTCGACGTGCCTATGACCTATGTCCAGAACGGCAACGATCTGACCATCAGTTTCCCCAACTTCAGTGCCAACTGGCTGACCAGCGACGATGGCTCGTTGATCACGTCGCTGAGCGTCTCACGCAATGCGGCCGCACCCTGCGATGAAGGAAGCTGCACGCTGCAGAACGGCACCAGGGTCGTCACTCTGGGTTTCCGGGTCTGGGATCTCGAATAGGCGCCGGAATGGCGACTATGGGACACCCGACTATGGGACACCCGCTTCTCGATTCTGAAACGACTATGGGACAAGCGACTATGGGACACCCACTTTGGGACGACTACGGCGACTATGGCGGCGACTATGGCGACTATGGGACACCCACTTTGGTTCAGCGACTATGGGACACCCACTTTGGTTCAGGGGAAGGTTCTGAAGGAGACACCCTGGAATGATTTCAAGCTCGACGATATCGATGGTCCGGCGTCGCCGAGCCTGCTGAACGGTCCACTCAGGTGTTCGTAGCGAGGCGAAAAAGCCATTTCCTTTTTCGTATCAGTTAACCAGGCTCTGAATCGGCGCCGGAACCCGCCCGCCCAGCCGTATAAAGCGGTTTTCCTCAGCGCCATGCTTCACTGCCATGACCGGCCCTTCACCCAGCAGGCCGCCGAAGTACACGGTATCACCGGCCTTTTTGCCGGGGACCGGAATCAGGCGCGCCGCCGTGGTCTTTTTATTGATGACGCCAATGGCCATTTCATCGGCAATGATGGCAGCAAGCATCTCCGCTGTGGTATCGCCTGGCAGGGCCACCATGTCCAGTCCCACTGAACAGACACTGGTCATTGCCTCCAGCTTCTCCAATACCAGGCTACCGGAGGTGACGGCATTGGCAATATTCAGGTCTTCACAAACGGGGATGAAGGCGCCGCTCAAACCACCCACGTGAGAACTGGCAAAGGCACCACCTTTTTTTACCGCATCATTGAGCAGGGCGAGGAACAGGGTACTGCCCGGTGCGCCTATGGCGGGCAGTCCCACACTTTGAAAAATCTCGCCAACACTGTCGTTCGCGTTCGGCGTTGGTGCCAGGGAAAGGTCCACCACCCCGAAGGGTAGTTCAAGCAGTGTCGCCACTTCACGTGCGACCAGTTCACCGGCACGTGTCAGCCGGGCGGCGGTCTGCTTGATGATTTCAGAGACCCGGCTCAGATCGATGTGTTCACCGTCGTCCGCGAAAGCCTGCTCCAGGGCGTTCTTCACCACGCCCGGCCCACTGACGCCCACACTGACAACGGCATCAGGCTCACCAATGCCGAGATAGGCACCCGCCATGAAGGGGATATCCTGTGGAATATTGGCAAACACCACCAGTTTTGCCGCCGCCAGGCCATCCTGGGCTTTCGTCAGTTCCGCAGCGGATTTGATCGCTTTGCCCATCAACATGATGGCGTCCATGTTGATGCCGGCACGGGTCGTGGCGACATTGACGGAGGCACACACCCGCTGACTTTGCGCCAGCGCCTGGGGTATGGCCTCGATGAGTGCCGCATCACCCTTACTGAGGCCTTTTTCCACCAGGGCACTGAAACCGCCAATAAAATCGATACCCAACTCGGCGGCGGCCTGATCCAGTGTCAGAGCCACTTCAACCAGTTGGCCTGCATTGAAGGGGGCACCCACCACAGCGATGGGACTGACCGAAATACGCTTATTGGCCACGTCAATGCCATAACGTCGACCGATCCTGTCACAGACAGGCACCAGGTTGGCGGCAGTGCGGGTAATCTTGTCCAGGATTTTACCTTTGAAGACGTCCAGGTTGTCGCTGACGCAGTCGGTGAGATTGATGCCGACCGTGATCGTGCGCAAATCGAGGTTTTCTTCCCTGACCATCGCCAGGGTGGAAATGATGTCTTTTTCACTTAACATGGGCTGCTGCTTCTGTGCTGTATTTTAATTGCGAATCTTGCTGACAGATTCGAAAATTTTGCGATGCTGGACACTGATATCAAGGGACAGACTGTCGGAAATTGCCTTGAGATCCTCCCGCAATTTCTGCATGACCGTATGCTTCGGCACATCCACCTCAAAAATCATCAGGTTATCAAGGGCCTTGTCGCCTCCCTTGAAAACGGCCTGCATGTTGGTGATATTGACGTCATGCTGTGCCAAACGGCTGGAAATCGTGGACACCAGCCCCTGCCGGTCCGGCCCCATAACCGACACAATATAGGGTTGGATCAGCGCTCCGGGGGCGCTGCTTTCCGGGAATGCCGGATTGACATGAACTGTCAATTGCAACTTGCTACAGGCTTCCAGCAACGCCTTGTGCAGATCATCCGGCGCTTCAGTATCGGGCACGGTGATGATCAACAAAGCCCCGAACACCGATTGCAGCAGGGTCTGGCTGAGGTTTTCTATATTGCCCTGGCGCTGATAGATCACTGTGGACACCGCCGCCAGAATGCCCGGTTGATCCCGGCCCATGACGGAAATGAGTAACTTCTTCAAGACTTCTCCTGTGGGTATGCAGACTGTAACGGCTCAACGATCCTTTGATATTTAATCAATTATTCCAAATCCGCCAGCGAAAGACGGGGGGAGGATATAGGGATTGTGTTGGGATGTCCACTCCCGGAGCACCTGGATGGTAAAAGGCAATCTTTCAGAATCAAAGCGTCAATTCCCTTCGGGAACAACATCCATCACCGGACTGCCATCAAAGAAATTGAAAGGTCGCAGCCGGAACGAATGCCAGAGCGTGGGCATACCGGGCCAGTCCTCGGCACGCGTGATATGCCGGAAACCGACGGTATACCAGAGTACGATATCTTCGTTTTCGATATCCTCCCTGTCAGTGGTCCACTGCATCAATCCGTCCGGTTCACTGTTCTGGTTGGGATAATCGCCGGAAGCATAGCGTTCGTTTGCTGCATACCGGGTCAACCAGAGCGGCTCCCTCGACCAGTCCGCTCTGGCCTGCAGCGGATCGTTTGAAGAAAGCATTGAGGTGGCGTTGTGGCCGGGATACAACTGGTAGCCCGTGGCATAACCCATTTTGTTTTTCCGGCCGGCACTTTCAATGCGCAGGAAGCCCTCGCTCATCGTTTGCTGCAAGGCCCCTTCCCTGGACACCGTTTCTGGGTCCACTGTCCAAAGGCTACGCCTGGGATTGGAGCGCGGCAGGCGGCGGGTCGTGACCTTGTCGAAAACGGCCCGGTTCGCCTGGCCATCGATGTCCAGATCCACCCGGAAGGAAATGAAGTGATCATGATTGATACCCACCAGGCCGTTGGCGATCATGGTGCCGTAGGCGGTTTCATCTTCTACGCCTTCGGCGGCCAGTGATTGGGCGGCGACGGCTTTCACGGCATCGATGCCGGCCGCACCGGCCCTGACATCGATGTCGCCGGCCTTGGTAAAGACATAATCCACCAGGTAATCGTAATTGCCTACCACCGGTGCCATTCTTGCCACCAGTTCCACCGCCGCTACGCTGGCATCGGCGATGTCCCCCACGTGCCGCCACAGGGGTCCGCCAGTGGGGCGCTCGAACACACAGACACTGTTTTGCAGGACCAGGGGATTACCCAGGTCATCGGCGATCACCTGGTCAAGATAAAGGGCTGACTCGGGGCAGTCGGCACCCGGTTTCAAGGGACTCGAAAGCAGCCCAAAGCCGTATTCCCCCACGTCCATATACGCTTTCCAGGACCAGGTGGCGGCCGGGTCCATGTAGGGTACGAACATTTCCGAGACTGATATCTGGTAGGCGATGTCGCGGCGCTCGCCCCGGTCGTCATAGCTCACCAGGGAAATCACCGGGCCCACCCGCTGGTCGGTGCGCAGATGAAAGTGCCAGTTATCCCAGTTGATCATGGAGCCGTCGATTTGAATGTTAGAGCCTTCCGGGGTGACAATCTTCACCGGCCTGGCCCTGGCACGGTAACGGGCGGATTGTTCATAATCCAGACTGGGCCTGTCGCTGGCCTGCGGCACAACACCCAGGTCGATGACGTCAAGAACCTCCCTGTTGCCCACATCGATGATGGCCATCAATCCTTCTATGGGCAATCCGAATGTCATCAGGTTTTCATCGTTCACATCGAAACAGGACGAGTAGAGGATGCGCCGCCCGGCATAGCCACGCGGTGGCACAGGCCCCGGCGTCAACGGCGTACAAAACAGCGCATCGTCCGCATCATAGCCCCGCCTGCCCATGGCGTCCTGCCAGCGCTCGTCGGCCCAAAGCAGGTCGTTGACGTCCGTCTCTTCCAGCAATACCCGCGGCTGAACGCCTTCCCTTTCGCGCCAGGATGCCAATGATCCGTCATTGATATTGATGTCGGCCTCGAAGACTTGCCCGTTCTGCATGACTACGGCAAAGGCCTTGCGTTCGATCGGCATGCCTTCCCGCCAGGCCTTTACTTCAGCCTTGTCATTTTCCAGCAAGGTCAGCGCGGCAAACCTGGCTTGTGGCAACATCCGGCCTGATTCCCGCAGAATGTTGACGACACTGCGGATTTCCGCCGCCGTCAGGGCATCCATGGGATGGGTGGGCCCGGGCTGCGATTGCGACCAGGCAGGCTGGACGAGACACAGCGCCAGCCAGCACAGAATATAGGTAATACCTGACCTCAAAACGCTGTCTCGCGTCATGCGAACCTCCTGATTGCGGTTAATCACTGCGCCTGGTAGACAAGCCCCCCTTCGATAAAAGCCTTAAGGACCTTCGTGTTATGGATATCGGTGACCGGGATGTCAAAGGGATTGCGGTCGAGTACGATAAGGTCGGCCAGCATGCCGATATCGATGGCGCCGGTCTTCAGGCTGTTACCGAATTGCCGGGCGGCGTTCACGGTGAACATGGCGATGGCCTCATCGAGGGTGATTTTCTCTGCCTCGCCCAGCGGCTCGCCGATACCGCCGGGAGCCTGGCGGGTCACCAGGGTTTCGATACCGACCCAGGGATTGACGTTGGGCACCACCGGCCAGTCGGACCCCGGCACCACCAGCGCCCCCGCCTCAATGGCATCCTTGACCGGTACCCAGCGTTTCATCCGCTCCTCACCCACCGCCTTGACGACGTCCGGAATGATCGGATTCGGGAACCAGATATACGGCGACATTTCAAAGGTGGCGGCAATACTCCGGGCCCGCCGGATATCATCCATCTGCACGAAACTGTTGTGGGCCACATTATGAAGATTGCCGGTGAATCCGTTGGCACGGCGTGCGGCCGCGATGGCATTCAGTCCGGCTCGCACCGCGCCGTCACCGGCAGCATGCATCTTGACCGTGAAGCCCATGGCATCCAGACGGGTGACCAGGGTTTCCAGCCGCGCCTGTTCCACCATCAGGATGCCCCGGTCCCTGTTGCTCCCGGTGGCCTGTGTATCCGCATAAGGCTCAACCATGGCGGCAGTGTGGCCATCCGTCGGTACACCGTCCAGCACGAGCTTGATGCAATCGGGCCTGACGCGATCCCTCGCATAGAGATTGCGCTGTGTCACGTAAACCGGCATGCCGTCGTCATTGCCGCCAAATAATGAAGCGCCGCTCCATATCATGCAGGTCCTGACCCGCTGTTTCAAAAGACCGGAGTCGGCCAAGTCGGCATATGCCTGCATATTGACGCCGGTCACCAGGGCATCGGTAAAGGATGTGATGCCATAGGACAGCATTTGTTGTGTTGCCCAGCCCAGCGCTTCCCTGGCCCTGGCTGGAGAATCAGGCGGGATGATGCCCCGGACCAGCCCGGCAGCACTTTCACGCAAGACCCCCGTGATGTCTCCGGCAGCGGTGCGTTCGATCACGCCACCCGGCGGATTGAATGAATCCTGTGTGATCCCCGCCAGCTCCAGCGCGCGGCTGTTGACCCAGATACTGTGGCCGCTGATATCCACCAGGGACACCGGATTGTCCGGCGCCACTTCATCGAGCATCCTGCGATGCATGGGCTGGTCCCCGAAAGATGACGCATCCCACTGACCGCCGGTAATCCATTCCCCCCTTTCATGGCTGGCCGCACAACCGGCGACTGCCGCCAAAAGCTGCTCACTGGTGGAGCCCTGGGGAAAATTGCATTGCAACTGGGAAATGCCGGCAGCCGTTGGATGAGCATGCAGGTCATGCAGACCGGGCAGCACGGCGGCACCTTCCAGATCCACCACCTGCGTATCGTCACCGGCAAATTGCGTCATTGCCGCATCATCCCCCAGCGCGACAATGACACCGCGGCGCACGGCAACGGCTTTCTCCCAGCCTGACGGGGTATAAATCTGTCCGTTGTTCAGGATCAAATCGGCTTCCTGGGCTGCTAGCACAGCAGGAAACACCAGCAGCAGAGCAGCAACAAGGTGTTTGCCGGTATCGATACTTTTCCGTTTCATAATGGCGGCTCCGATGGAATAATCAGTCAGTTATTATCGGGTGTTCCCATCCCACAGAATGGACCCATATTCATCGCCGAGTAGAAAAGAATTTCCTGCCTGCCACAATAGCGAAAATTACTTAACAGTTTGTTGAAAAAGTCCGTCCATGGACTCAAAAAAACAGGTCGATAGGTGAAATTACCTATTCGCCGGCATCCACATGAACGTTATAGTCCGGTTTATACAGCAGAAAGACCAGTTGGGTGCGGGTATTGATATGCAGCTTGTCGTAGATATTGCGCAGGTGGTTCTCCACCGTGCGGGCACTGATGCCCAGTGAAGCGGCAACCTGCTTGTTCGCCAGCCCCTTTGCCACTGCAATACAGATATCCCGCTCTCGCGGACTGAGCTGTGGCAGTATCGGGATGTTGAAGCCGGCGAGTGTGTCGTCATCCCGGGCCGATCGAGAGGCTTGCCCCCGGAGGCAGGCTGCGATAAGGCGAGCCCTGGCCAGCTCCAGCGCGGCAAAATCAGGCGATGCGCCCCGGCGGTGAAAATTGAATATCCATGCCTGATGACCAGGCCGGTCCCTGAGCATGAAACCGGCATGATGCACCAGACCATTGGGTTGCAGGAAATCGCGGTAATAGGACTGGAAGCTGTTGTCGGTAAGCGGGAAGGCAGCAATGGAATCAGACCGGTCACCGGGGGCTGCCAGCCTTTCCAGGAAGGGGTCGAAGCGGTGGAAATGGGCCAGGTAGTCGTCAGAGACGCTATTTTCCACGCCGATACTGATCAGGTTCAGTATGCGAGGACGGCTTTGCCGCAGGTCCAGGTGCCGAAAGGCGGCGGACTCGGCGCCAATCACTGCAGCAATGGGATCAAGCAGGCGATCGGCAATCCGGTCTTCCCTGTCGTGCAGACGCAGGGAGCCACACAGCTCTGCCAGTTTGCCCAATTCAACTTCCGCAGATGACTGTTGCATGGCGACATTCCTCGACCGGGAGAACGCATCAAAGAAAGGCAGGATACCGTGAATTGCCCTGCCCATACAATAAAGGGAGACCCCATGAAACTGTTGAAACATCTGGTTTATACGGCCTTGTTCGCCTTGTTGGCGCCCAGCCTCGCTGCCCAGCAGGTGCTGCCACCGCCGCTACAGGACCAGCCCTCCGATGTACCCGTGGCCGTACAGATCCTGCGTTGGCATATGCTGGACAACGATGTCAGCACCCTGGCTTTCCGGGAAATGGACAAGCTTTTCACGACCAGAAAAGTGTCCCGTAGTGGACCTGTCTGGCAACTGCCACACGACGATCACGCCCTGGATTTCTCCTATGCCTGGCAGGGTAAAACCTACCGGGCGGAGGAATTTCTGGAACGCACCTATACCAACGCCCTGTTGGTGATGAAGGATGGGCGCGTTATCAGTGAAATCTATCGCAACAACTCAAGGCCCGATTCACGCTTCATCGGCTGGTCGATGACAAAATCCGTCACCTCGATACTGATCGGTTGCGCCCTGGAAGATGGCCATCTTGATGCCCTGGATACCCCTGTCTCGGATTACATTCCGGAGCTGACCGGAGGCGGCTACGAAGGGGTATCCATCCGCCATGTCATGCAGATGCGTTCAGGCGTGGATTACGAAGAACGCTACGATTTCGAAAACCCCGGTATCGCCGCCAGCAACCATATCTCTTCCCTGGTGAAAAACAACACCCGTTTTGCCGACGTGGCGCGCACCCTGCCCCGCATACACGAACCGGGAACATTCTTTCAGTACAAGACCCTCGACACGGCATTGCTGGGCTGGCTGCTGGAACGGTCCACCGGCATGAGTGTGGCCGCCTACACCGAACGATGTCTGTGGGAACCCCTGGGCGCCGAGGCGGACGGTTACTACATCATGGACGGTCCGCCGGGCGTCGGCAGGGAATTCAGCGGTGCCGGGTTCAATGCCACCTTGCGGGACTACGCCCGGTTCGGGCAGATGGTATTGAACGAAGGGCTTGCTGATGGCCGGCGTATCGTCTCCGCCGGCTGGATACTGCAATCCACCCGGCCCAGTGGCGAGGAAGACAAGCGGCGGGGTGGCTACGGTTTGCAGTGGTGGACCATGGCCGACAATGAGGCATTTTCCGCCATCGGTCTACAGGGGCAATATATTTATATCGATCCGGATACAAATACCGTCGTCGTCAAACTTAGTTATTTCCCACCCGGCGACAACTCAACTCAAGATGGAGAAACTCAGGCTTTTATGGCGGCGGCGTCAAACTGGCAACCATGACGATGTGCGCGTAGGAGCCTCTTTGATAACGCCATACAGAATAACTTGCTCTCATGGGCTTTTCAGCTAAAATAGCTATTATGCCCGTATAGCACAGGAACAGAGTTATGAAAACAATGACCGCCATAGAAGCCAAAAATCGCTTCGGGCAATTAATCGATGCTGCCCAAAGACAGCCGGTAACTGTGACCAAACAGGGCCGCCCCAGTGTGGTCGTGATGTCCATGGAGGACTACCAGCGGCGCAAAAAGTACGCCTGGAAAAACCTCCTGAAAGTAATGCAGGAAACGGGGAATGATGCCGCACATCAGGGGCTGACACCGGAAAAACTCGAACAACTGCTGGCCGATGAAAGCTGAGCGTATCGTCGTTGACAGCAATGTGCTTATCAGCGCCTTGCTACTGCCCGGCAGCAAACCTCACCAGGTGCTTGAACAGCTTGCTGTGAAGAACATGGCTCTTTTGTTTTCTGACAACACCTTCACGGAACTGGTAACACGGCTGACCAAACCCAAATTCGACCAATATCGAACGCCAGAGCAACTGGAAGCTTTTCTGGATTGGCTGAGCGAACTTGGCGAATGGGTTGTACCGAACCTGAGTGTAAATGCCTGCCGGGACAGCGATGACAACAAATTTTTATCATTGGCACTAGCGGGTGAAGCGGATTGCCTTATTTCAGGAGACAAGGATTTACTGGTGCTACATCCGTTTGAGAACATACCGATACTTTCTCCAGGTGACTTCCTGTCAACCTTCGATTAACGACGACCAAACAGGACAATCCCTGGACCGTACTGTTCGAAGCCGGGCGCCTGCTGGTG
>JAVVEZ010000005.1:0-70718 GCA_032250895.1 Pseudomonadales bacterium
ATGCCGATGCCGATGCCGATGCCGATGCCGATGCCGATGCCGATGCCGATGCCGATGCCGGGCAGAGCCCGCAGCAACTGGATCAGACCAAGGTGAACGAACTGGTCTCCGCCATCAGCGGCCTGCGTGTCCTGCGGGTAGCCGATACCGAGCCCGTGGGTGAACCACTGACCCTGGAGGTCAGCAACGCCAGTCAAAGCTGGCAATATCAGTTCTTCATGGACGCCGACAAGTATTTTGTCCGCCGCAGCGACCTCGACACGACGTTCACCCTCAGCAAGTTCGACTACGAGCGGGCCAGCAGGCTGTTGAAAAACAGCCTGCTGGCCCAGGTCATGGATGACCCGGCCGCAAATCAAGCACGCAAGTGATTGATTTGTCGTGTCCGGTTTGCGGACATGTGCCGCAAACCGGCGTCAGTGAAGATGCCAAAGCCTACACGGTGAGCGTCACCATTCCTGAGGGGCAGGATATCGAATTCAATACCGAAGGGAGTGGCCCGCCGTCATGGTTTGCCTCCTGGCTTGCGCCGTGAAAGAATAGGCCCTCCCGTCATTCCCGCGCAGGCGGGAATCCAGCCGGGGTGACGGCAGAGATTCCTCCAACCGCTATTCCCACGGACACGATCCATGAGCACTGACTTTCTACGTCTCTTCCGGCGCCTGATCAGCATCCCCTCGGTCAGTTCGGCCCACCCGGATATCGACCAGAGCAATCTGATGGTCATCGAGCTGCTGGCCGAAACCTTCTCGGCGCTGGGCTTTGCCTGTGACATCATTCCGGTGCCGGGCTTGCACCCCAAGGCCAACCTGATCGCCACACTGGGCAGCGGACCGGGTGGTCTGGTGCTGTCGGGGCATACGGATACCGTGCCCTTCGATGAAAGCCTCTGGCAGACCAACCCCCTGCAGGCGACAGAAAAGGATGGCCGGCTCTATGGGCTTGGCAGCACCGACATGAAGGGTTTTTTTGCCGTGGTGCAGGAAGCCGTGCGTGACTTTGTCGCTATGCCCCTGCAACAGCCGCTGATCATCCTGGCCACGGCCGATGAAGAAAGCTCGATGCAGGGCGCCTTCGTGCTCGCCGAGCTGGGCCGGCCCCGGGCCCGCTATGCCGTGATCGGCGAACCCACCGGCCTGAAGCCGGTGATCGGTCACAAGGGCATCATGATGGAAACCATCCGCATCCAGGGCCGCAGCGGTCATTCGTCGAACCCGGCACTGGGTCACAATGCCCTCGAAGCCATGCATGAGGTGCTGGGAGAACTGCTGGCCTTCCGCCAGCAGTTGCAGGCTGCCTATCGCAATCCCCATTTTGCGATCGAGGTGCCCACGCTGAATCTGGGCGTCATTCACGGTGGCGACAATCCCAACCGCATCTGTGGCCACTGTGCATTGGAATTCGACCTGCGTCTGTTGCCCGGCATGGCCAACGATCTGGTCCGGGAAGATATCCGGGCACTGCTCCATCCCATTGCCGAACGCCATCAGGTCGCCATTGAACTGAGCCCTCTGTTCCCCGGCATCCCGCCTTTTGCGAATCCGCACAGCGAACTGGCGGCCATTGCCAGCAAGCTGACGGGTCATGCGCCGGAAGTGGTGGCCTTTGGCACCGAAGGGCCCTTTCTGCAGCAACTGGGCATGGATACCATCATTCTGGGCCCGGGGAGCATCGACCTGGCCCACCAGCCCAACGAATACCTGGCCCTGAACCAGGTGCAGCCCTGCATCGACATTCTGCAAAACCTGATCCGCCGTTTTTGTCTTTGATTCATTGGGGGGAGGACAGGATCATTCCGGACGGCAGTGCGCCCGCGCGGGACGGGAAGAGGCGCAGCGATGGTAACCACTGAGGTGTCGTTAAAAGGAAATTGGGTTCTGAACCCGATTTCCAGTAAAATGACGGTTTTCTCATTGCCTGCAACGCCGGACTAGCCCCATGTCGGTCGATACCCAACAGTATGTCAACTGGTTCCGTCACTCCTCGCCCTATATCAATGCATACCGGGGCCGGGTGTTCGTCATCATGTTGCCCGGCGAGGCCATTGGCCATGACAACTTCTACAACATTGCCCATGACATCACCCTGCTCAACAGCCTCGGGGTAAAACTGGTGCTGGTCCATGGCGCACGCCCCCAGATCGATGCGGCGCTGGCCGCGGCGGGTCTGGAGCTCAGGTTTCATCAGGGCTTCCGAATCACCGACACCCAGAGCATGGAATACGTCAAGGAGATCACCGGCAGGCTGCGCATCGAGATAGAGGCGGTTTTCTCCATGGGCCTGATCAACTCACCCATGCACGGTGCCGACATCACCATCAGTGGTGGCAATTTCATTGTTGCCCAGCCCCATGGTGTGCATGCCGGCGTGGACCTGTCCCGCAGCGGCACGGTGCGCAAGGTAAATCATGAGGCCATCCAGAAACAGCTGGCCAACGGCAACGTGGTGCTGATTTCCAGCCTGGGCTACTCTCCCACCGGCGAAATTTTCAACCTCGCGGTTGAAGAGCTTGCCGCGGCCACCGCCATCGCGCTGAATGCCGACAAGCTGCTGATCTTTGGCAGGGAAAGCGGTATTCTGGACCAGGACGGAGAGCCCATCAGCAAGCTGAGTGCCGATGAGGCCCAGGCCCTGATCAACGAAAAACTGTCCCACCCCGGCAACAGCGACGACTTGCAGTTGAAGAATCTGCTGCTCAGCGTGCAGGCCTGCCGGGCCACGGTAAAGCGTTCCCAGGTCATTTCCTATGTGGAAGACGGGGCGCTGCTGACCGAACTGTTCACCCGGGATGGTGGCGGCACCCTGATCACCCGGGAAACCTACGAACAACTGCGTCCGGCCAGCATCGACGATGTCGGCGGCATTCTGGAACTGATCGAACCACTGGAGGAAGCCGGCATTCTGGTGCACCGCTCCCGCGAACTGCTGGAAACGGAAATCTCCCGCTTCACGGTGATTCAGCGCGAGGGGACCATCATTGCCTGCGGCGCGCTTTACCCGCTCGATGACAACACCGGCGAACTCGCCTGCGTCGCCACCCATGCGGATTACCGTGACAACGGCCGTGGCCAGACAATTCTTGAACGTATAGAGCAAAATGCAAGAAAAATGGGCATCGTCAAATTGTATGTGCTGACCACGAAAACACCTCACTGGTTCATCGAACGCGGCTTCAAGCCCTGCGCCGTGGAGGCTTTGCCGGAACGCAAGAAACAACTGTACAACTATCAACGCAATTCCAGGGTATTCGAAAAACAGCTTTAGGGGAACACCATGCCAGTCTACCGTTCACATACTTCCACCAAGGGCCGCAACATGGCCGGCGCCAGAGCGCTCTGGCGCGCCACCGGCATGAAGAATGACGACTTCGGCAAGCCCATCATTGCCATTGCCAATTCCTTCACCCAGTTTGTACCGGGGCATGTGCACCTGAAAGACCTCGGGCAGTTGGTCGCGCGTGAAATCGAACGCGCCGGCGGCGTCGCCAAGGAATTCAATACCATCGCCGTGGATGACGGCATTGCCATGGGCCACGACGGCATGCTCTACAGCCTGCCATCCCGGGAAATCATCGCCGACTCGGTGGAATACATGGTCAATGCCCACTGTGCCGATGCCATCGTCTGCATCTCCAACTGCGACAAGATCACCCCCGGCATGCTGATGGCCAGCCTGCGCCTGAATGTGCCGGTGATCTTTGTCTCCGGCGGCCCCATGGAAGCCGGCAAAACCCGTCTCGCCGACAAGGTCATCAAGCTGGACCTGATCGATGCCATGGTCGCCGCCGCCGATGACAAGGTCAGCGACGCGCAGGCGCTGGAATATGAGCGTTCCGCCTGCCCCACCTGTGGCTCCTGCTCCGGCATGTTCACGGCCAATTCCATGAACTGCCTGGTCGAGGCCCTGGGCCTGGGGCTGCCCGGCAACGGTTCCCTGCTGGCCACCCACTCCGATCGGGAACAGTTGTTCCTGCAGGCCGGGCGTACCATCGTCGACATCACCCGGCGCCACTATGAGCAGGATGATCATTCCCTGTTGCCGCGCAGCATCGCCGGCTTCAAGGCCTTTGAAAACGCGATGACCCTGGATATCGCGATGGGCGGCTCCACCAATACCATCCTGCACCTGCTGGCTGCGGCCCAGGAAGCGGAACTGGATTTCACCTTGAAGGATATCGACCGTCTCTCGCGCCGGGTCCCGCATCTGTGCAAGGTGGCACCTTCCACAGCGCTGTATCATATGGAGGATGTGCATCGGGCCGGGGGCATCATGGGCATTCTGGGGTCTCTGGACCGCGCCGGCCTGCTGCACACGGACATCCCCACCGTGCACAGCCCCAGCCTGAAAGCCGCTCTGGAGCAATGGGACATCGCACGCAGTCCAGGCCCGGAAGTGGTCGACTTTTATCGGGCCGGACCCGCCGGCATTCCCACCCAGACCGCCTTCAGTCAGTCCACCCGCTGGGACAGCCTGGACGCCGACCGGCAGCAGGGCTGCATCCGTGACCTGGACTACTCCTATAGCAAGGAAGGTGGCCTGGCCGTGCTCTATGGCAATATTGCGGAAAAGGGCTGCATCGTGAAAACCGCCGGTGTGGATGCCAGCATCCATACCTTCTCCGGCCCCGCCAGGGTCTTTGAAAGTCAGGACAGCGCGGTCAGAGCCATCCTCGAGGATAGGATCGAGCCCGGCGCTGTCGTGGTGATCCGCTATGAAGGCCCCAAGGGCGGACCCGGCATGCAGGAAATGCTCTACCCGACCAGCTATCTGAAATCGAAAGGCCTCGGCAAGGTTTGCGCGCTGCTGACCGACGGCCGCTTCTCCGGCGGCACCTCCGGTCTGTCCATCGGCCACGCGTCACCGGAAGCAGCCCAGGGTGGCAATATTGCGCTGGTCATGGAAGGCGACACCATCGACATCGACATCCCCGGACGCCGCATTGAACTGGTCATTTCAGATCAAGAGCTGCACGAACGCCGCACTGCCATGGTGGCCAGGGGCAAAAACGCCTGGCAGCCCACCGAGCAACGTCAGCGCAAGGTATCCACGGCACTGAAAGCCTATGCCGCCCTGACCACCAGCGCCGACCGGGGCGCCGTGCGTGATGTGGAGCAACTCAGGTAAGCATTCGGCACCCCTGCCGTTCGACACCCCTGCGTCCCACTGTCACCCCTGCCTGCGCAGGGGTCCAGAGCAGAGAAATCTGAATCGTACCCACTGGGCAGGACAGCACCGTGGTGGCTCCGCTCGCTCGCTGCGCTCCTCGCCGGCCCACCCCGCCACTGTCGGCAGGATCCGTATCAGACCCGACAGAAAAAAGGCTCTTGGCCACAAGTAGCTGAGGTTCAGCAGCGCAAGACTGATATCACCAATGCCTGCCGGGACACGCCCAGGGGAGTCCGGCGAGGAGCGGTAGCGAGCGAGCGGAGCTCCCCTGGGGGTGGCCTTACGCTGTATCACGAGCCCGCATCCCCAGTTGGCATCAAAAACGCTTCTCCTGGAAGTGGTCTACGCAGGAGGCTTTACAGGGCCTCTGTTGCGATTCTGGCGATGAAGTCATCGATGTCAGCCAGCAGGTCCGTATAGAAGGGATTGAACGCAATTCTCTCCAGCACACCTTGCTGGAGATTTTCGGCTGTGATCTCGCCATAAAAGTCCCGCTGTCCGGCCTGGCAAGGCCTGAGGTTTTCCGGCTCGCGCGTAGCATAATGCCCGCAACTTTTATACACACCATTGCGACCGTAATAGGGATCAGTCGGAGCTACCATCAGACCGAGATGAGAGAGGCTGAGAACCCCCTGTTCTGGAGCCTTGCTGATATAAACCTTGACATTGGGACCCGCTGCAAGCGGATGCTGACTGTACAACAGCATGGTGCTGGCCGGATCGGGCTGCTGCGCCATGAAGTCGACAATGGCGGCGGTGGACACGGTATTGTCCTCCATACTGGCTGCGGTGAATACCGGGATGTTCAAGGGCTTTGCGGCCAGTGCCTGTGCAAGCCTCTGCGTCAACGCATAGGTTTCGGCGGCAGCGCCGAAGGTGAAGGATTCGTAGCGATAGATGGCATTGTCAGGCTCCACCGCCAGCCAGGCCGCCGCCGGGAACAGACGGCCCAGCGGCACGATGAACTTCGCGTAGCGGGCCGTGGCGCTGATCCCCAACGCCGGTGCAAACAGGATCAGCGCGTCCACAGCCGGATTGGTCGCCGCCTCCAGCACCGAGAGCGCGCCACCCACCGAATGCCCGCCCAGATAAATATTTTCAACCCTGTGTGCCATTACCGTGGCGGCAAAATGTTCCGCCGCGGCCCATTCCCGCCAGTTGGTCGTCAGGAAATCGCCTGGCCGCGAGCCGTGTTCCGGCAACAGCAGGCCCACTACCAGAAAACAGCGCGCCTGAAAGTAGGCGCCGATATTGCGCATGCTGTAGGCCGAATCGAAGAGACCGTGGGTGAGGACGATGCCTCTGGGATATTTGCCATCTGCGCCGAGCGGACAAGACTGATCAGGCAGCAGCATGAAGGGAGACAGTTTGTCGATCACGTCCTCCGCCGTGGCATCCAGCCGGGCGGAACGCAGGCGCTTCTGTGTCCAGCTGATATAGTCAGAGAAGACACTCAGGCTGGTGTCGGCTGTCAGAGCCGCGGCGGTGGCCGCTGCAAAATCAAACTTTTCCACCGGCTGGAAGGGACGATGGCGCTCGCCCAGGGTCTTGCCCTGCGAGAGCACGAGTCCCACAGCCAGCACCAGCACCATGAACAACAGAACCAGCGCGGCAGCAAGGCCGATGACGAATTTTTTGGTTTTGCTCATGTCTGTCGCCCTCTGTGTACCTCATCCCCTTCCGGCGTCTTCGTCACCCCGTCATCCCTGCGCAGGAGGGGGGAGGCTAGCGTTCCAGCACCAGAAAACTGTAGGCGTGGGGATTGGCATCCGTCGCGTCGAAGTCCTCGCGCGCCACTTCACGCCAGTTGTTTCTGTCAAAATCGGGAAAACAGGCATCCCCCACCACATGGGCATGGACCTCGGTGAGGTAGATTCTATCGGCCTGAGGCAAAGCCTGCCGGTAAATCTCTGCACCGCCGATCACCATGGCTTCCTGCTCGCCATCAGTGCCGGGAAGTGTCTCGCACAGCGCCTGCGCCGTCGCCAGATCGTGCACCACCTGCACCCCCGGCGCCCGGAATGCCGGATTGCGGCTGACCACGATATTGGTCCTGCCGGGCAGGGGCCTGCCGATGGATTCAAAGGTAACCCGCCCCATGATCACGGGCTTGCCCAGGGTCACGCGCTTGAAGTATTTGAGGTCCTCGGGCAGATGCCAGGGCAGCCCATTGTTGCGCCCTATCACCCGGTTTGCCGCCATTGCCACCACCAGCGAAAGCCGCATCATACCGCCACCGGGGCCTTGATATGAGGATGGCACTGATAGCCCGTGATTTCAAAATCCTCGAAGGCGTAGTCAAACAATGACGCCGGCCTGCGCTTTATGTTCAGGGTCGGCAGGGGATAGGGTTGCCGCGCCAGCTGCTCTGCCACCTGCTCCAGATGGTTGGTGTACAGATGCACGTCGCCGCCGGTCCAGATGAAATCACCAGGCTGAAGATCACACTGCTGGGCCATCATGTGGGTCAGCAGTGCATAGGACGCAATATTGAAGGGGACGCCCAGAAAGGTATCGGCGGAGCGCTGATAGAGCTGGCAGGACAGTTTGCCATTGGCCACATGGAACTGAAACAGGGCATGGCAGGGGGGCAGCGCCATCTCATCCACACAGGCCGGATTCCAGGCCACCACCAGATGCCGTCGGGAATCCGGATGGTGTTTGAGCGCATGCAGGACCTGGCTGATCTGATCGATGGCCACGCCATTGCGCCCCGGCCAGGAACGCCACTGAAAGCCATACACCGGCCCCAGCTCACCCTTCTCATCGGCCCAGTCATCCCAGATGCTGACGCCATGCTCCTGGAGATATTTGATATTGGTGTCACCCTTGAGAAACCACAGCAGCTCGTAAATGATCGAGCGCAGGTGCAGTTTCTTGGTGGTGAGCAGGGGAAAGCCGGCGCCGAGATCGAAGCGCATCTGATGCCCGAACACAGACAGCGTGCCGGTACCGGTGCGGTCGCTCTTGCGATCGCCCTCATCGAGAATCCGCTGCATCAGGTCCAGATATTGTTTCATGCTGTTTTCTCACCGGTGGATCCCCGCCTGCGCGGGGATGACGAACCAGGCTGCTCAGGCTTTGACAACATTGCCAAAGGTGTTTCTGGCATAGGCCAGCCACAGAATCGCCACGCCAAGAAGAATCATTGGAATGGACAGTTCCTGCCCTCGGGTGAGCCAGCCCAGTGCGACAAAATTGAGGTGGGCATCCGGCTGCCGGTAAAACTCCACGAAAAAACGAAAGCCACCATAGAGCAGGCTGAACAGGCCGGCGACCGCAAACACCGGCCGTGGCCGGGAGGAATACAGCCAGAGCACGATAAACAGCAGCACGCCCTCCAGCGCAAACTGATACAACTGGGAGGGATGGCGTGGCAGCGGGCCGGCATTGGGAAAGACCATGCCCCAGGGCACCTCGGTCACGCGGCCCCACAGTTCGGCACCGATGAAATTGCCGATGCGCCCGGCACCCAGGCCCACCGGCGCCAGCGGCGCAATGAAATCCAGCACCCGGAACACCGATTTCCCGGTGTGCCGGGCAAACAGCCAGATCGCAAAGATCACGCCCAGGAAGCCGCCATGAAAGGACATGCCACCCTGCCAGACATACAACAGCGACAGGGGTTCTGCCAGAAAACGCTCAAAGCCATAGAACAGCACATAACCCATGCGCCCGCCCAGCACGGCCCCCATGGCACCGTAAAACACGACATCCGCCACCTGCTGATCGTTCCAGCCGGATCTGGGCAGGGCCGCCCGTTTCCGGGCCAGCAGCCAGGCTCCGGCAAAACCCACCAGGTACATGATGCCGTACCAGTGCACCTGGACCGGACCCAGGGAAAAGGCTATGGGATCGATATCAGGATATTGCAGCATGCAGGCAGTCCATGGAAAAAATTCAGAGCAAAGTATAGCAGGAGAGAACGGGAGGTTTCCCGTTTTTACCGGGCAGAGCGCAGCAACCTGTCGATGCCGGCATTGTAAAGTTCAAAATCCACGCAGGCCTTGATGGACTCGGAATCTTCCATCAGCAGCACCTTCGCCAGCAGTTCCTGAGCCTGGGGCAGCGTGACATTGCGAATCACGGCCTTCACCTTCAGCAGGGTGGTGGCATTCATCGAGAGAATGTCGAAGCCCATCGCCATCAGCAGCACCGCCGCCCCGGGATCACCGGCCATTTCCCCGCAGATGCTGACCCGCTTGCCCTCGTCATGCACCGCATCCACGATAATTTTGAGCACTCTCAGCACCGAGGGATGCAGGCTGGAATACAAGGAGGACACCCGGGGATTGTTGCGATCCACGGCCAGCAGGTACTGAATCAGGTCATTGCTGCCCACGGAAATGAAATCCACCCGCTGGATGATCTCCCTGACCTGGTAGACGGCCGCCGGAATCTCGATCATGACACCGAGAGCCGGCTTGCTGACGTCCAGCCCTTCTTCCAGCAGCTCCCGATAGGCACGATTGATCAGCCGCAGGGCATGGTCGATCTCTGCCACGTTGCTGACCATGGGCAGCATGATCTGAAGATTGTCCAGACCGACACTGGCCTTGATCATGGCCCGCACCTGGCCAATGAAAAGTTCCGGGTGATCCAGACTGACGCGAATGCCGCGCCAGCCCAGGAAGGGGTTTTCTTCCTTGATGGGAAAATAGGGCAGGGGTTTGTCGCCACCGATGTCCAGGGTGCGCATGGTCACCAGCTTGGGATGAAAGGCGGCCAGCTGTTCCCGGTAAATTTCCGTCTGTTCTCTTTCGGTGGGAAAGCGGTCGCGCAACAGAAAGGGCACTTCGGTGCGAAACAGACCGATGCCCTCGGCGCCCCGCTCCCGCGAGCGCAGCACGTCCGTCATCAGGCCGGTATTGACCCAAAGCTCGATGCGATGATGGTCCACGGTTTCGCAGGGCAGATCCTTGATGGATTCCAGGCCCTCGGTCAGCAGCACCTCTTCCTGAACGATCTGTTGATAGCGCTCCCTGAGCTCGTCGGACGGGTTGCTGTAAACCCGGCCGCTGTAACCATCGATGATCACCTCCTTGCCATCGAGATCGGCAAAGGGCAGGTCCACCACGCCCATCACGGCGGGCAGGCCCATGGCACGGGCAAGTATCGCCACATGGGCATGGGCGGAGCCTTTGGCGGAGATCACGCCTGCCAGTTTCTCCTTGGGCACTTCCGCCAGCATCGCCGCCGACAGCTCCTCGCTCACCAGAATGCAGCGATCGGGGTAGATCTTTTCCTTCTGCTGCTTGTCCTGCAGGTAGAACAGGACCCGGCCGCACAAGTCCTTGATGTCCGTGGCCCGCTCCCGCAGATAATCGTCGTCCATCAGTTCCAGGTTGGTGACATGTTCCATGGCCACTCTGGCCAGTGCGCCCTGGGCCCAGTGTCCTTCCTCGATCCTGGCCACCACCTCTGAACCCAGCGCATTGTCACTGAGCATATGCAGGTAGGCGTCAAAGAGTTCACGCTCTTCCGGCCGCAACTGGCCCTTGATCTTCATCTTGAGCTCACTGATGTCGATGCGCACGGCCTCAAGACATCCCTTGAAGAATTTGATCTCCGCCTTGGTATCCTGGCAGCGCCGGGTAGGCACGGCAGACAGATCGGCCGGTGGAAATACCGTCACCGCCACGGCAATCGCGACCCCTGGCGCTCCCGGAACCCCACTGAAGCTGGCATCGACGGTGCGGGTGCCGGAAGGGCCGAGGCCACTCAGTGCACCCCTGGCCTCGGCATTGGCAATCACACCCGCCAGCTGGGCCGACAGCGTAATCAGGAAGGCTTCTTCACCGGCGTCGAAAATACGCCGTTCGTCCTGCTGCACCACCAGAACCCCGAGTACCTGGCGGTGATGGATGATGGGCACGCCCAAGAAGGATTCAAAGGCTTCTTCGCCGGTTTCGGGCAGATAGAGATAGCTGGGATGAGAGCGGGCATCATCCAGGTTGAGCGGTTCGGCACGCTGGGCCACCAGGCCCACCAACCCCTCTTCCAGGGCCAGACTGACCCGGCCCACTGCGGCCGGGTCAAGGCCATTGGTGGCCATCAGCACATAGCGGCCGAGCTGGCGATCCAGCAGGTAGACGGAGCAGACCTTGGTGTTCATGGCCCGCTTGACCCGGCGCACGATGATATTCAGTGTAGCCTGGAGGTCTCTGGCCCCGTTGACTTCCTGAATGATATTACGAAGGATATCCAGCATATGAGGCTTTGCCCAGGGGGATTAATCAGGCTTTGACTTGCAAAGCCCGGTTCAACGGCACAATCAGTTCTTCCAGCGCCTTTTTGTACACATTGCGTTTGAACGCAATCACCTGGTTCAACGGATACCAGTAACTCACCCAGCGCCAGTCATCAAACTCCGGCCTGCCGCCACTGTCCAGTGTTATCCGCTCACTGCCGGCCAGCAGTCTGAGCAGGTACCACTTTTGTTTCTGGCCGATGCAGACCGGACTGGAATGCTGACGGACCAGATGCCCGGGCAGGCGATAACGCAGCCAGCCCCGGGTACTGGCAATGATCTCCACGTCCTGCGGGTCGAGACCCACCTCTTCGTTCAGTTCGCGCAACATCGCATCGTCGGCGGATTCCTTGCGTTGAACACCGCCCTGGGGAAACTGCCAGGCCTCCTGCCCCACCCGTTTGGCCCACAGTACACGCCCTTGCTCATTGAAGATAATAATGCCGACGTTCGGCCTGAACCCATCCGTATCTATCACAATCTGACGCCACCGTATTCAATCTAAAGGGAACTCTGGTAGTCCCCGGCGTTCAACAGCGCCTCGAGTTCGGACTGCTGACTCGGGCGCAGCTTGAACAGCCAGCCACCCTCATAAGGCTCAGAATTGATATTTTCCGGCGTTGCCACCAGCGCGTCGTTGACCGCCACGACCTCGCCCGAAACCGGCGCGTTGATATCCGACGCGGTCTTCACGGATTCCACGACACTGACGGGCTGTCCGGCATTTACCTGGGTTCCCACGACCGGCAATTCAACATAGACCACATCGCCGAGCTCGCTCTGCGCAAAGTCGGTGATGCCCACGGTGGCCAAGCCATCAGGGCCCATCTTCAGCCACTCATGGCTGGCCGCATAATACAAATCTTCTGGAATATTGCTCACTTGTCTATCCTTTGGGGAAAATTCCGCCGCTGATTGATCTTCACTGCATCATATGGAAGACCCGGGCATCCTGCAAGACGGAATTCCTTTCGGCTGGAAATTGTCTTTCTGTCTCTGCCGGATTCCCGCCTGCACGGGACGAAAAAAGACATAGCCGTCATCCCTGCGCTGGCAGGGATGCAGAGGGCGCGGGGATGCTATTGGACGGGGCGGGCGCTTTTGATCAGCAACACCACTGGCAGCAGGCCCAGCACGACCAGGGTCAGGGCCGGCAGGGCCGCGCGTTCCCACTGGCCTTCGGCCGTCATCTGGTAAATACGTACAGCCAGGGTATCCCAACCGAAGGGGCGCAGGATCAGCGTGGCCGGCATCTCCTTCATCACATCGACAAACACGATGATCGCTGCCGTCAGCAAGCCGGGCCTGAGCATGGGCAGGTAGACCTCGCGCAGCAGGCGCCCCGGCCCGGCGCCCAGGCTCTTCGCCGCCTCGATGATGGCCGGCCTGATCCGCTCCAGCCCGGATTCCACCGGGGCAAAGGCAACGGCCAGAAAACGCGTGCAATACGCCACGATCAGCGCCAGCAGGCTGCCCACCAGCAACGGCCGTACCATCATGCCCAAGCCGGTCTGCAGCGTGGCCACCAGGGTCTGGTCCAGCAGGGTAAAGCTCAGTATCAGGCCGACCGCCAGCACCGACCCCGGCAGGGCATAACCCAAGGTGGCAATACGGATGGCGCCGGCCAGCCAGCGTGCCTGCAAGCGGCCCGCAGGCAGTCGTTTCACAAAACCCAACAACAGGGCGATCAGCACCGCCACCACGGCCGTCACGGCCGCCAGACCGAGCGTATGGCCAAGAAAGCCCAGATAGCGCAGGTCCAGTTCGGCGCTCCCGCGCTTGATGACCCAGAGCAGCAGTTGCCCCACCGGAATCCCGAAGGCCAGCAATAAAATGCCGGCACACAAGCCTGTCGCCCCCCAGGCCTGCCAAGCCTGCAAGCGATAGCGCTGATGACTTCTGCGCCGTTCATCCTGGGTAAAACGGGCCTGGTCCCGGCCTTTTTTCTCCATGATCAGAGCCAGCGCGATGAAGAGCAGCAGCAGGGAGGCCAGCTGCGCCGCCACACTCAGGTTGAAGAGTCCATACCAGGCACTGTAGATGGCGGTGGTAAAGGTATCGTAATTGAATACCGACACCGCGCCGAAATCCGCCAGGGTTTCCATCAGCGCCAGCGCCGTACCGGCCACAGTGGCAGGCCGGGCAATGGGCAGCGCCACATGCAAAAAGGCCTGGCGGGCATTGAGTCCGAGAATCCGGCCGGCATCCATCATGCTTCTGCCCTGGGCCAGAAAGGCTGCCCGCGCCAGCAGGTAGACATAGGGGTAGAGCACGAGCGTCAGCACGACGGTCACCGCCAATGCCCCCTGCATATCGGGAAAGCCCAGTCCCGGGCCGAACCAGCGGCGAAACGCTGTTTGCAGGGGACCGGCATAATTGGTCAGGCCCAGAAACACGAAGGCCATCACATAGGCGGGTATTGCCAGCGGCAGCATCAGTGCCCAATCGAACAGACGCCGGCCGGGAAAGTCACAGAGCGAGGTCAGCCAGGCCAGCGAGACCCCGAGTACGGTTACGCCGGTGCCCACGCCCAGCATGAGGATCAGGGTATTGAGGAGCAGACGGTCGAGCTTGGTCGCCAGCAAATGCTGCCAGACGTCCAGCTCGCCTTGCCTGCCGATAGTGAACCATTCCAGGAAGATCATCAGCACCGGCAGCAGCACGATGGCCGCCACCAGAAAACTGGCAAGCCGCCAAAAAAGCGTGTTGCCCCCGGGAAAGGCTCCCTGGCTCAGCATTTACCGGTAGTCGGCGCGGTCCATCAACTTGACTGCTTCGGTCTGCAAGCGACCGGCCGCCTCCACATTGATGGTGTCGTGACGGAATTCTCCCCAGCCTGCCACCAGTGCCGTGGCGGGCACCGCAGGATTGGCGGGATATTCCAGGTTCAGTTCGGAAAACATTTCCTGGGGTTCCCGGGTGGACAGCCATTCCAGCAAACGGGTGGCCCCGGCGACATTCCTGGCGTGGGCCGTCAGCCCGGCGCCGGAGATATTGACATGCACGCCGCTGCCCGCCTGGTTGGCCCAGAACAGGGCCACCGGTATATCCGGGTTTTCCTGCTGCAACTGTCCGAGGTAGTAAGTATTGACTATGCCTACATCGCACTGGCCGGCGGCAATCGCTTCCAGCAACAGGCTGTCGCTGCTGAACACCGGTGCGGCCAGGTTGGCGACCCAGCCCTTCACCACCGCTTCCGTCCTGGCGGCGCCAAGGCGTTCGATCATCGTGGCCACCAGCGACATGTTGTAGACTTTCTTGGACGTGCGCAGGCACAGGCGGCCCTGCCACTGCGGCTCGGCCAGCGCTTCATAGCTTGACAGCCGGGCCGGATCGACCCGTGCCGTGGAATAGGCAATGGTTCTGGCCCGCACCGAAAATCCGAACCAGCGCCCCTCGGGATCACGCAGATGTGCCGGAATGTTGTTCTCCAGCACCTCGGAATGCAATGCCTGCAGCAGACCCCGGTTCGCCGCCGTCCACAGGTTCCCCGCATCCACCGTATACAGGATATCCGCCAGGGTCGCCGAACCTTCCGCCTGCAAGCGGGCCAGCAGAGGGCCTTCCTCGCCGGTCTGGGTCTGCACCTCGATGCCGGTCTCGGCAGTAAACTGGTCGAACAGGGGCTTGATCAGATGTTCCTGGCGTGACGAATAAACGATTACCGGGGCCTGATTGGGCGCTGCGGCTACCGCAGCCTCACCGCTTTGTGATGGGGAGTCCGAGGGCCCGGAGCAGGCCACAGCCAGCAGCGGCAAGACCACAGAAAACCCGAATGAACGCCAGAACCGGAATGACATGATAAACCTCTGTTGATACAAGTTGGTGATGATAATCATTACCATTTAAAATAGCAAATGTACTTTGAGGCTCTCGCATTGCTCATTCCCGCGCCTCCTGCCGTCATTCCCGTATTCTTCCGTCATTCCCGCGCAGGCGGGAATCCAGCCCGTGCCTGCCCTGGACCCTGCCTGCGCAGGGGTGACGAATATGATGCAGGGGTGACGGCCTGCGCAGGCTCAGTTTATACCCATGGCCTGGCGCATCAGGTGATTTTTGAGCAAGGGCAGTTTATCCACCCCGGACAGGCCGGCATTGCGCAGCCAGCGCAGGTTCAGGTCCTCACTCTCAAACAGACGCTTGAAGCCCTCCATCAGCAGCATCATGCCCAGATTTCCACCCTTGCGGCGACGCTGGTAGCGGCTCAAAACCTGCAGGGAGGAAAAATCCTCACCCCGTTTGATGGCCTGCTGAACAACCCGGCTCAAGGCTGCCACATCCAGCAGGCCCATGTTCACGCCCTGGCCCGCCAGGGGATGGATGGTATGGGCGGCGTCGCCCACCAGGGCCAGGCCATCGCGGACATAGTCACGGGCATGCTGCTGCTGCAGGGCAAAACCGAAACGCTGCCGAACCTCCTGCACCCGGCCCAGCCTGCCTTCGAAAGCCCGCGTCAGCTCGGCCGCAAAGGCCTCCTCGTCCAGCGCCATCAGCCGACTCGCCAATGCCGGCACACAGGACCAGACAATGGAGCAATAATGCTGCTGTGCCGGGTCTTCGGCCCCAGGGTCCAGCAAGGGCAGGAAGGCCAGCGGTCCACTCGGCATGAAACGCTGCCAGGCCGTAAAACCATGGGGCCGTTCGACACGCACCGTACTGACAATGGCCTGATGGCCATAGTCCCAGGCCTTGACGGCAAACCCCGCCATCTTTCTGACCAGCGAATGGCCACCATCGGCCCCCACCAGCAAGCGCGTGTTCAGGCTCACGCCGGAATCCAGATCGAGGCGGTAGCGCAGGGGCGTCGCTGTCTGACGCGTCTCTGTCGTGGCCCGGGGCTCGCTGGCCGTCACCCGGCAAGGCCTCAGGATGCACAGGTTTTCCTGCATGGCCAGGCGCTGGTCGAGCGCGGCGCTGATGCGGCTGTTTTCCACGATATGGCCCAGCACCGGGGCATGAATATCGGCGGCCGTGAAGTGAATGGAGCCCGTGCCATCGGCATCCCAGACCCTCATGTCCTGATACGGGCAAGCCCCCCGGCCCGCGCTGTCGTCCCAGGCCCCCAGGGTCTGCAACAGCCGCTGACTTGCCACTGTCAACGCACTGACACGGGGATCAAACTCGGGTCGGGACGGGTTCTTCGGCGCAGGCGATCCCTGCGGCTGCGCGTCCAGCAAGAGCAATGACAGGCCGCTGTCGGCGAGGCTCGCCGCCAGACTCAGGCCAACGATGCCGCCGCCCACAATGGTGATATCAAAATCCTGCTGTGTTGTCATGGCTGCCTGTGGGTCGATTTTTCCTGTTCCTGTGTCCCTGTATGGGAACCCTGTATAAAGCGGTCCTGATCATAGCAGGACTGGCCGCACAGGCGCCATTCCCAAGACTCTCCCGAATATCAAGCCACGCGCCGTGGCTGGCATTTGGCACCCGTCCCGGCTATGCTTCGGGCCTCAGCCGAGGTCTTCCATCCATGCGCATATCCAGAATCTTTGTTGCCCTGCCACTGGCGCCGGGGGTGCTTGTGTCACTGCCCGCAAACACCTCCCATTATCTTGCCCATGTGCTCAGGCTGATGCCGGCAGATCCGCTCATTCTGTTCAATGACGAGGGCCGGGAATTCTCCGCCAGCATTGCCGACATCAGCAAAAAGCAGGTGCGGGTGCAGATTCTGGAGGAAGGGCAGGCAGGCACCGAGTCTCCCCTGCACACCCATCTGGCGCTGGGAATTTCCAGGGGGGAGCGGATGGATTACGCAATCCAGAAAAGTACCGAACTCGGCGTCAGCGAAATCACGCCACTGTTTACTGAGCACGGCGAGGTGAAGCTCAGCAGCGAGCGCTCCGCCAAAAGGCAGGCCCACTGGCAGCAGATCGCCATCAGTGCCTGCGAACAAAGCGGCCGCGTCAGCGTGCCGGTCATTCATGCCCCGCTCGGCCTCGAACGCTGGCTGCCTGCGCTGAACGGGGGCACCCGGCTGCTGTTCCATCACCACCAGGAACAAACCCTGCCAAAGGTCAGGCCTGCCGGCCCCATCATCTTGCTGATCGGGCCGGAAGGCGGGTTTTCGGCGGCTGAGCTGGCCCTGGCAAGGCAGGCGGATTTCGTCACGGTGAGGCTGGGCCCCCGGGTACTGAGAACCGAAACGGCGCCCGTGGTGGCGCTTTCAGTACTGCAATACCGGTGGGGGGATTTGTTCCCGTCTGCGCAGGAATGACGTTTCACCTGTGCGGGGGGGGGGGGGGGGGGACGGTTTTCGCCTGCGCGTGACGGGTGCCCCTGTCTGGAGCTGTGAGGATTATTCGTTAGATGGCATCCGGACCGGTTTCTCCGGTACGGATACGGATGACCTGCTCCAGATCCGTGACGAAAATTTTGCCGTCGCCGATCTTGCCGGTATTGGCGGCCTGAATGAGGACTTCAATGACCTGGTCCACCCGGGCATCATCCAGGGCGATTTCAAGTCGGATCTTGGGCAGAAAATCCACCACATACTCAGCACCACGGTACAGCTCGGTATGACCCTTCTGCCGTCCAAAGCCTTTGACCTCGGTCACCGTGATGCCCTGTACACCAATGCCGGACAAAGCTTCGCGCACATCATCCAGCTTGAAGGGCTTGATTACTGCCGTGATCATTTTCATAGTGTCTGGTCCTCACATCGATGCTTTAGTGCCAAAGCGGAAGTATATGCTAGTTGCCAAAAAAAAACGATTGCATCTCCTTTGATTCCCTCCCGCATTCACTATAATCTGTCCATCACCGCCCGGCCTACAGGAAGCCCTCGATGCCCGACAACGATTTTCTCCGCACGCTCAGTCAGCAGGCCGCCCGCATCCTGCCCATGGCCTCCACCTTGCACAAGGAAGCCGAAGCCCGGCTTTTTGAACTCTTCCAGGCCAGTTTCAGCCGGCTGAATGTCGTGACCCGGGAGGAATTCGACACACAACTGGCGGTGCTGGCCAGAGTGGAAAAAACCCTGGCCGGCCTGGAAGCCAAGGTGGCCGGTCTGGAGCAGGCGCTGATGGACGCCAACGCAAAAGCCCCGGCCTGCGCCGGGGTGACGGGAAATACGTCTGGGGCGACGGCGAACTGTCCCGGTGGCAAGGACTCAAGCCATCACGCTGACCTCCCCTGACGGTCAAATTTTCGGTAATTGATGGCTTCCAGCAGATGCCCCGTGCCGATGACGCTCGATGTGTCCAGATCGGCGATGGTCCTGGCGATTTTCAGAATCCGGAAATACGCGCGCATGGACAGGTGCAGGCGCGCCATGGCGTCCTGCAACAGGGTGGCATCGGAGGCGCTCAATGGGCAATGGCGCTGGATGCCGGCAGGCGGCAAGTGGGCATTCAGACAGGCCGCTCGTTGCCTTTGCAGGGCACGGCAGCGCTCGACCTGCACCCGTACCGCCGCGCTGCCGAGCGCTGCCGGGTTCCGCGCCTGGTTCAATAATTGCGAGCGCTCCTCGCGGTTCAGATCCGGCACTTCCACGTGCAGGTCGATGCGATCGAGCAGCGGCCCGGACAGCCGTTGCTGGTAGCTCCTGAGCTTGTCTTCATGGCAGCAGCAACGGCCCTCGACATCACCGTGATAACCACAGGGGCAGGGATTCATCGCCGCAATCAATTGAAAGCGGGCCGGCAGACACAGCTGATAGGCGGCCCTGGAAATCTGAATGACGCCCGACTCCAGGGGTTCCCGCAAGACCTCCAGCACGCGGGGGCTGAACTGCGGCAGCTCATCCAGAAACAACACCCCATGGTGGGCCAGGCTGACTTCTCCGGGCTTGACCGTGCTGCCGCCACCTACCAGCGCCACTGCGGAAGAGGTATGATGAGGGGCGCGGAAGGGTGGGCGGTGCCAGTGCTCCCGGTTCAAACCGGAAGCCGTGCGCCGGGCAATGGAATGAATCGCCGCCACTTCCAGGGCCTGCTCATCGCTGAGCGGCGGCAGGATCGTCGGCAGTCTGCTGGCCAGCATGGTCTTGCCGGTGCCGGGAGGCCCGCGCAACAGCAGGTTATGGCCACCGGCCGCGGCAATGATCAGCGCCCGGCGGGCCTGATGCTGACCCTTGACATCCAGCAGGTCCACGGCCTCAGCCGGCGACGGTGGATACATGCCCGGTAGCGCTGCCGGCAGTTGTTCCCGGCCCTGCAGATGGGCACAAAGCTCCAACAAATGCCCGCACAAGAGGCTGGTCGTGGCGCTCGCCAGGCTGGCCTCGGCGGCATTGCTGAGCGGAACGATGGCTTGGCGCCCTTGCCTGCCGATGGCAATCACCCCCGGCAGAATGCCCGCGACGTGTCTCACCTCCCCGGACAGTGCCAGTTCGCCCAAAAACTCCAGGGCCGGGATGCCCGTGACGGGCAACTGCCCGGATGCCACCAGAATGCCCACGGCAATCGCCAGATCAAAGCGGCCGCCACTCTTGGGCAGGTCGGCCGGCGCCAGGTTGACGGTGATCCGGCGCCCGGGAAACTCCAGGCCGGCATTGATGATGGCGCTGCGCACCCGTTCCTTGCTTTCCTTCACTGCGGTTTCCGGCAAGCCCACGATGAAAAAGCCCGGCAAGCCCGCCGACAGATGGGTTTCCACCGTCACCAGCGGGGCCTCGATGCCCAGGCTGGCGCGGGAATAGACGATGGCCAGCGACATTCGACAGATCCTTGAAGCAGGCTTTCCGCAAGAGCCTTACAGATAGCCCAAAACCGCCGGTTTCGCCAGTTTTCCTGGCCATCATCCCCCGCACAGGAAGAGCGGAAAGGAACACCTGCGTCACCCCTGCGCAGGCAGGGGTCCAGTTCTTTGCTTCTTGCCTCGATTTCTCGGCTATAATTGAACCTTGTTATAGACAAGCCACCCTTCCCAAGCAGCCCCGATGACCCAACTCAATGCTCAGCAGCTCAGTGCTGTCCGCTATATCGACAGCCCCCTGTTGGTGCTGGCCGGCGCGGGCAGCGGCAAGACCAGTGTGATCACCCGCAAGATTGCCTGGCTGATCGACAAATGCGGCTACGAGGCCCGGCACATTGCCGCCCTCACCTTCACCAACAAGGCCGCCCGGGAAATGAAGGAGCGCGTCAATCTGCTGCTCAAGGGCCAGAACAGCCGGGGCCTGACCATCTCCACCTTCCATCATCTGGGGCTCACCATCATCCGCAAGGAATGCGGCTATCTGAAGCTCAAGTCCAGCTTTTCCATTTTTGACGAGCAGGACTGCCTCTCTCTGCTGAAAGACCTGATGCTGAAGGAGGCCGAAGCCAGTGACGAACAACTGAAGAAACTGCGCAGCCTCATTTCCACCTGGAAAAATGACCTGGTGCTGCCAGCACAGGCGCTGGCTGCGGCAGGCGATGCCGAAACGCAGTTCGGCGCCCAGGTCTATGCCAGCTATCAGCGGCATCTGCGGGCCTTCAACGCGGTGGACTTTGACGACCTGATTCTGCTGCCGGTGACCCTGTTTCAGAGCGAACCCGAGATTCTCAGCCGTTGGCAGCAGCGTATCCGCTACCTGCTGGTGGACGAATACCAGGACACCAACGCCAGCCAGTACCTGCTGGTGAAGCTGTTGATTGGCGGCCGTGGCAGCCTGACCGTGGTGGGTGACGATGACCAGTCCATCTATTCCTGGCGCGGCGCCAAACCCGAGAACATGCAACTGCTGCAAAGCGACTACCCCAATCTGAGGGTCATCAAGCTGGAACAGAACTACCGCTCCAGCAACGCCATCCTCGGCGCCGCCAACCGGCTCATCGCCAACAACCGGCACATCTTCGACAAGACCCTGTGGAGCGAGCTGGGGCGGGGCGACCCGATCCGGGTCATCGTCACCGCCAATGAAGACGCCGAGGTGGAAAAAATCGCCACCGAGATCATCACCCACACGGTGCAGCGGCGCCTGGCCTTCAAGGATTTTGCCGTGCTCTACCGGGGCAACCACCAGGCCCGGCTGCTGGAACTCAAGCTTCAGGCTTTCCAGATTCCCTACACGCTCACCGGCGGCACGTCCTTTTTCACCCGCACCGAGATCAAGGATCTGATGGCCTATCTGCGCCTGCTGATCAATCCCGATGATGACAATGCCTTTCTGCGCTGCATCAATACGCCGCGCCGCAAAATCGGCCCCAGCATGCTGGAGGCGCTCGGCAACTATGCCCAGCAGGCCGACGTCAGCCTGTTTGAAGCCTGCCATCACATGGGCCTGGCGGAGCATCTCAATGCCACCCAGGTGGAGAAATTTCGCGAGTTTCACGGCTGGATGAGCCATGCCGCACGGCGCTGCGAACAGGGCGACGGCATCGGCATCATCAAGGAGATGATGGAGGACATGCACTACGAAGCCTGGTTGCAACAGGCCGCCAGGACCCCGGCGGCGGGCGAACGGGCCATGGCCAATGTCAATGTGCTGCTGGGGGCCATTCAGACCAGCATCACCAAGGCCGGCGCCGACGGCGATGACGGTGATCTGGAAAGCGCCATCAACAAGCTGATCCTGCGTGACATGCTGGAACAGCAGGAAGAACAGGAAGAGGGCAACCGGGTGCAGCTGATGACCCTGCACGCCGCCAAGGGCCTGGAGTTTCCCCATGTCTTCATCATGGGCATGGAAGAAGAGCTGCTGCCCCACCGCAACAGCATCGAGAGCGGAGACATCGAGGAAGAACGGCGACTGGCCTATGTCGGCATCACCCGCGCCAAGCGCCACCTGAGTTTCACCCTCGCCGCCCAGCGCAAGCAGTATGGCGACCTGTTCAAGACCACCCCCAGCCGGTTTCTCGACGAACTGCCCGCCGAACTGCTGGAATGGGAGGGCCGGGCCGGCGACAGCAGTCCCGAGAAGGCACAGGCCACCGCGCAGAATGCCCTTGCCGGCCTGAGAAGCCTGTTCGATTAAAGAAAAAAGGGCCTCCTGAATAAAGCACCTGCCATCATCCCTGAGTCATCCCTGCGCAGGCAGGGGTCCAGTAATCACAGCGCATCTATCAGATAGTCCACCGTGTCGCGAATCTCGTCGTCGGAACAGTCCGTGCACAGACCGCGGGGCGGCATCAGGCCATTGTTGAAACCATTGATGGCGCTTTCATACAATGCATCCATGCCCCTCGCCATGCGCGGCTCCCAGGCTTCCTGGTTGCCATAGACAGGGGCATTGTTGGCTCCGGTGCCGTGGCAGGCAAAGCAGAACGTCTGATACACCATCTGTGGGTCTCTGGCCTCGCCGGACGCAGAGGCGGCACTGGCCAGCCCGGCGCCACAGGCGTCCTCGGCCACGCACACTTCACCCACCGGGCGAATGCGCTCACGAATCTGATCCACCACCGCAGCGCTCGTCAAGCCGGAAGCCAGCATCAGCACGGCACTCAGCAGCAAGCCCCAACTGCTCATTTTGACGACACCCAGCCCTGACCTTGCCCCTGTTGCTCCACCCAAGCCTTTCATTCCCATCACCATCAAACCCTCAACTGAACAAGAAAGCACAAATAACGCGAATTATACCCGAGCAGAGAGGGAGAGGCCTAAATTTTTAACACGCAGCCAAGAGCGCCTTTCAACTTTTATGTCTATAATCACCTTTATTGCCAGGGATCAGCCTGATGGAGGACTGGAATGACTATTTTGGCACCTGAAGCAAAAATTCCTGATATCGCAGATGTTTCGCTTGCTGACGGCACTCTGAGCGTTGCCTTGAGTGACGGACGCAGGATTTCAGTACCGCTCGAATGGTTCCCGCGACTCGTTCATGGCACCCTGTCAGAACGAGGCAACTGGCGCATCATAGGCCATGGGCTGGGTATTCACTGGGAAGAGCTTGATGAGGATATCAGCGTGGAAGGCCTGCTGGCGGGCAGAGCCTCGGGCGAAAGTCAGGCTTCGTTCAAGAAATGGCTCGCACACAGGGGCCAAAAGGGAACCTTGCCCTTACTGAAACGCGATCCGGATTGATCGTTGCCGCCTGTCAAGGAGAAAACCCCATGGAGTCCACCATGTCCGGGAAGGCCTAATCCGGCAGCAGCATTGCATCCCTTGGTGCCTGGCTATAGACTGGCCCGGGCCGGCTGTCATTCTGTCTGAAATCGGCGCGTATGACCCAGCCCTTGGACAAGTCCTTTCTGGCTTCCACAAAATGACATCTCTATCCCCTCAGACCATCGATACGCAACTCAAGGAGGTGTTTGCACATTTTCCGCAAATCACTCTCGTGATGTTGTTTGGCTCGCTTGCTTCAGGCCATCAGCGCACGGACAGTGATTTGGACATAGCGGTTGCTGCCGAACAAGCTCTGACCAGCCATGAAAAAACCAATCTGATCGAGGCCCTGGCCGAGCGTACCGGGCGGCCCATTGATTTGATCGAGTTGAATGCGGTGGGAGAGCCCCTGCTTGGGCAAATAGTGCGCCATGGCAGAAGGATACTGGGTAGTGATGCCTTGTACGGCGGGTTGATCAGTCGGCACCTGTTTGAACAGGCAGACTTCATGCCCTATCGGACCCGGCTGCTTGCACAAAGGCGGATGGCATGGATCGGGAAGTAATCGAGCAAAAGCTGGAATCGTTACGCCATTGTTTGCGACGCATTGAAACAAAGTGCCCGGCGGATGCTGCCATGCTGGCAGCGGATCTTGACCTTCAGGATATTATCTCGCTCAACCTCAGCCGCGCAGTGCAAATAGTCGTGGATATTGGTGCTCATCTGCTTGCCGGCATGGAATCACCGCCTCCCGACACCATGGGACAAACCTTCGACTTGCTGGCGCAGGAAGGGGTGCTGAACAGCGAATTGGCAAGCCGTCTAAAAAAGGCGGTGGGTTTCCGTAATATCGCGGTACACAACTATGAACGTATCAACTGGAACATCGTACACAACATTGTGAAATACCGCCTCGCCGATTTTTCAGCCTTTGCCGAAGCGGTTGCAATGAGGCTCTAATGTGGTGTCCTGTATAAAGTATGCATTCCGCGGGCCGGAAAGGGGGCCTCACGCTGCCATTCCATCCCAGAATATTTGCCAATTTCTGCTTTATTGCCCAGCCCGCCACATTGATCCGCCGCGGATGACAAAGGCACACTATGAAAATACGTGGCGTCACGGCAAATAATCGGCGCAATGAATTTTCGGTGGTAACCCGCGCAACGCAGCCTAACGAACTATAACAAGGATGGAAAGCCGGTTGGCGAAGACTATCCCATCATCACTCCTGCCAAGTTCTGGGCGCACCATGAGGGATGTTGGTGTAGTGGTTTATTCTTAAAGCCCTGGTTTGGAAACCCAAAATGAAAAGTTACGACGGAAAGAAAATCGTATGGAAAAAATAAGCGATCAATAAACCTCCGATCGTGAGAGCAGGCTCCAACCTATATGACAGGGCAGGTCATCACTTATGAGTCATTGATACTGGAACACGGCAGCGACCTCGCTCGGGGCGGCGGGGCGGGATAAGGTTTGACCAGCCAAGTAACATTGAGTAATATAAACAGATTTTATTATTTATATAGGGGAATATATAAATGCTTGCCTCTGTTAAGTCTCTCATCAGACGTGCCTTTTTCTATTTCCTGGAATCTACTGCTGCGCTGTCTTTAAAGCCTGCTTCCAAACATGAAGCCCGTCTTATCGCTGAGCTACGCGAAACTATCGATTCTCTCCCCCCTCTGCCAGAACAGACATCTGAAAATACAGCTTGGTGGCTACATAGTCGCCGTGAGTTGCGAAATTATATTTCCTCACATGACCCGCGAAGATTTTTACGTTGGGGGAACATCATTATGAACATGTTCCCGGCCTATAATCCCTATCTGAAAAAGGAATATGCTGAAGTCAAAGCTCAACCAGATTTTGAACTACGCTGGAAGCCCGCCATTACGGAAAACAGCATTGGGGGCCCCCTCAGGTTTCCACACGACCACTCAACATCAGGTAGCGCCATCAATTCAGCATATCACCTTATCACGTTCTCCCAGTTCTCCCAACTGGACATAGCCAATTTCGACTCTATCATAGAATTCGGCGGTGGTTATGGGAGGTTGTGTCAAATGGCTTACATGTTGGGCTTCAAAGGTCAATACACGATATTTGACTTGCCTGAAGTTTCGGCAATACAGCGTTATTATCTCAAGTCGCAGGGCATCCTGACGGCAAATTGTGTCTCCGATCTTTCACAGGTGCAACCTCTATCAGAGGGACGCCAGCTGTTTATCGCCTTGTGGAGCTTCAGCGAAACTCCAGTGGACTTCAGAAAGACAATCGAGCCTGTCATCGATAAATGCAACGCTGTGCTCATTGGTTATAACGAATTGCCCGAACTCGACAACGTGAATTATTTCGAGCAGCTACGGCAGCGGCTCAACCATACAAGAACCACAGATTTCCCCATAGCCCATCTTGGCGCCGGCAACCGATATTACTTTTCGGTTTCGTGAAAAGTCATCTGCTCCATTTCCAGCAGTTCCCCAATCTTGCGCACAAATACCTCTCTGCCAAACAATTTGGCCTGCTCCTCGCAGGCAGTCCTCATCGACAGCGCCACTTCAGCTGTCATTGCCTGTACCGCAGTACAAAGCTCCTCCACCGTGGGATCTGGGGGTAGCAGGACACCGGTTCTGTCTGGAATAATCGTTTCCAGCAAGCCCCCCTGCGCAACGCCTATTACCGGCTTACCCGCAGCCATCGACTCCACCGGGGAAATACCGAAATCCTCGTCAATGGGAATATAGATGGTGGCAATGGCCTGTCCAACCAACACTTGTAGTTCTTGTTCCGTAATCCAGCCGGTAAACCGGATATTGGGCGCGTCTGCGGCTAGTTTCCGCAAGGCTGCCAGTTCAGTACCGCCTGAAGCCACTATCAACTTGCTTTCAGGCATGTGGCAAAAAGCCTGCACTATCAATTTCACTCTTTTGAAGGACTCCACTCGGGAAGTGGACAGGTAATAATCACCCTGCCCCAACCAGACAAAGCGGTCCGTTGCCACTGGCGGATGGATCACTATGGAATCGAAACCAATATATTTTTTCAGACGTCGCCGCGTATTTTCTGAATTGCTGACAATAACATCCATGCAGGATAATGCCGCTTCATAGCGCCAGCGAACAAAACGGACCAGCATCAGAAATAAGGGATATTGCCACCACTGCGCCCTGCCGATGTAATACTCCTCGAGGTCGTAGGCGAATCTGGGAATGGTGTGACAGTAGAGGTATTTCCTGCCTTGCTTCTGGTTGTGAACCGCCACCGGGGCATTCGAACCGCTGTAGAGAGCCCAGTCATACCCGACAAGAAACCGGGTTTTTACATAAAAATTGAATATGCCTTTTATACTTTGCCAACCGGGGATAGCCGTGTAGGCACCCAGGGTCCTGCACGCCACATTAAGCATGGTCAAGTCGTTGGCGAATTCGGGAGTATAATACTCGACACATAGATCCGTGCCGGGCAGGCGCTCAAGCAGTTCCAGCGTTACGGACTCAGCCCCTCCCCTTACCAGCAGAAAGTCATACAACAGTATTCCATTTTTTTGCAACAAGTGAGTATCAGGCATTTATTCGGTTACCGTTTTCTTCATGCCGCGGGTGCCATTTCCGGCAATGACAAGTACCAGGAATACCAGAAGGAAGCCCTCTGTGGCGATAGTGGCCCAGGCGGCTCCAAGGGCTCCATGCAGCGGAATCAGAACATAATTTGTTGCAATGTTGAAAACGGCGGCCAGTGTGGCGGCAATGGCATAATATCGTTCCAGATTCAAGGCAATGACGGCCTGAGTGGCTATGTAGTTCGGCAATATAAAAAAAACTGCCATAAGAAGCCAGAACAGCAGTTCACCCGCATCACTGTATTGCCCGCCGAAGGCAAACAGGATGATGTCATTTGCGAAAAAAAGCCCGGCAACGGCAATGAGCGCTGATACCGGCAATACCAGCAACATAAGCAATTTATACAGCCTGTTAAACTCTTCTTTCTGCTGCCAATGGAGCCGCAGGCTTCTAAAGGCCAGATGCGCCACCGGTGTCATCATGAGCACAATGCCTTCCAGTATTTTCGATGCTGCAGAATACTGCCCGACGACGGTATTGCCGGCTCCGAGCAGGCCAAGCATGACGATATCACTGCGAAAATACAGAATGGTGGCCGCATCTATGGTGACAAACGCCAGGCAGGACTTCAGGACCCCATAATTCAGGTTCAGCGAAGGTCTGACCCTCAAGGCCCTGGCCATGGGCAGGGCCAGAGCCATCAAAAGACCCAGGCTCCAGGCGATATAGATATGCAGGATTGAACCATGCAAAAAATAAACGGCAACAAAAACTGACAATGCGGTCAGGGTTCTGACCACAATCTGCCATGCGGCCTCTTCTGGAAACCGTCCCTCGGCTTTTAATCTGCAAGACAGGAAAACAGTCACCGTTATCAGTGAAAAACACAAAATTGCCGCAATAACAACCCAGCGGAACTCCTGTTGCCAGAGCAGTATGGATAGTATCCCCGCAACGGTAAAAATCAGGACATTGCCGATGGCACTGGCCAATAACTGATCTGCATGGAGCGACAATCCTCCGCTCTGGCTGACGCCCTCCCGGAAAATCAGGGTCCGGTATCCCCCATCAAGCACTATTGCATAAATGGAAACGGCACTTAATACAAAGCTGTAAATACCGAAATTTTCCGGCCCCAGCATTCTCCCAAGAAAAAAGATCAACAACATGGAAACACCGGCAACATACGTTGTTGCCAGCCATTGTCGAATCAAGATGCCCAGGGCCATCCGCCACCGGGATACGGGAGAAAAAAATTGCTCCAGGATTTGCAGGAAAGCGCTCATTTCTTTCCAAAGATCATAAACCCATCCTGGTCATAGATGGTTTCGTAATGCAATCGTGTATAAGCTACCCGATCGTTAAATTCCGCTACCACTTTATCATTTTTGCATTGCCCATAAACCCAGTCGCAGCCCCTGTCCACCAGGAACAATGGGCGCTTCAAATCCAGGACCACATAATCGGCATAATACTCGCCAGGAGCAGCGCGCGGCTTATTTCCCGTCTGGATATATTCCCAGAGATTTTTCAGAGTGCGGTTGCTCAAATCCACCTTCTGAATGGGATCGCTTACCCCCGCCGGAAATGCCGAATACACCCGGCGATGGGCCAGAGGTCCCCAGTTGAGATTGTTCTGAACCGATACGACCACGTCTGCTTCGCGCGGAATTAAGCGTGTGATTGCCTCGCGAATCATGGTCGTCCTTTCATGCGGGACATAGGCATCCAACCTGAAACTCCATACTTTTTCACTCCAAAACAAGCGGGAAACCGGTGATGGTGACAACATGGCATGCCCGGCAAGCACCCAACCCAAAACGAGGAAAAAGAAAACCCGCTTGTGCATGCTCTCTATTTCGCTACCCCTTGATCGATCTTCCTTCTTGTAAAAGCTCTCAACCGTCATAAGCGATGTCGCTCTGCCCCCGTGATGATCGGTCTGTAATCGCAACCATCGCAATATAGACTGAAAATACCCGGCGGCGCGAGGCAACCCGTATATGAAGGCAAAGAATACTGGAATGATGAGACCGGCACTGTAGTGGGTATTGTAATCGTAATAATTCCGGACCTGGGAAAGCATCGATATCCCCAGCATGGGCAAGGCGGGGAGCAGCAAGGTAGGACGCAGCAATGGAATAAATGCCAGCAACCCGAAGATGACAAATAAATACTGCAACTTCAGAGGATTGGTAAGGACACTCCAGACAATTACATGAGGTTTCCCTATGACTGATTTCATCACCCCGGCAATATCTCCCCCAAGCCACTCAAAGCCACTACCGCCGATCACCCCCGGCCACTCATCCACGGTAAAATAGGGTATCAGTACGCTGGTGGAAAAATAAAAATACAGGCCGCCCGCCAAAACAAGCCAAATGCCTCCCGCTGCCAATTTGTATTGGCTGCTTTTTTCTTCCGTTTGATAACCAAACTCTTTTCTTTGAAAAAGAATAGCAATCATCAGTAGACCACAGGCCATACTTTGCAAAGCAAAGGGCTCCTTCACCAGCATCAGCAGCGAAGCACACAAAACTGCAACGCCAGGCTTTCTCCGCAAAAGCCCCCAGTAAAATCCGAACAATAAAGGTACGGCAAGGTGATCGAAGTGAAAATCGAAAAGGGCATTTGCCCACAGAGGGTAATAGCCAGCATAACATAATGCGATCAATGCACCATAGGTTCGATAAAACCACAGTATCGGTGAAACCAATAATACTGCCTGCACAAGTACAAGCGCATAAGGAGCAAGGCCTGTTACCGGAATTTTATAAATTTGCTCGAAAAGCAACGCAAACCAGTGGGCATGACTGGTAAAGGCCAGTTGCCATTGCCCGGCGTCAGCCATGGAAAAAAGAAGAGAATCAAAAATACCCAGGTCGAAGACGTTTGAATGCAGCGTGTAGAGCCTGGCCATGGATTGAATCAATATGGCAATAATCAGGCCTGCCGCAAAAACAAGCATGCCTTTATTCGCAAACGCGGGCACTGTGAATCCTCGTACTGATATATCCCGTTCCTTCTTCACCGCTATCTTCAGTTTTTTGATCTCTTCCAATAAGCTGCGATTTCACATATCACGCCCGCTACCATACAGTAGACAAAAATGATGGCCAGCTGCTCGGCAACGAGCTGCACGGAAAATATCAGTAATACAATCATGAATGACAACAACAACAGTGATACGGTCAGAAAAACCGTTCCCGCGCTGCTGTACACGGCTCGAGCCATGCGCTGGTTCACGCTTTCTACAACTATGCGCAACTGCTTCATCACATACCACCCCGCCGCCACTGCAGTGATGCCGCCCAAGGTAAAGTACTCATTTATTCTGGATGTTGCCGGCAGAGAAAGTCCCAGCAGAAAAAATCCAGCCGTGGTTCCCGTCCAGAAACAAGTCCATAGTGTGTAGGGGGCAACCTGCATGGTTTTTCCCGCAAGCCGATACACATTCGGAAATCCTCCATACAAGGCGGCCACCAGCGGCAACACGCCCCATAAACCTTGAGGATCATTCAGGCGAGAGCCCAGGATAAAAAACAAATACAACGCTGCCATGACGGCTGTCAGCCGATATACTCCCTGCCACTTCAACTGGATAGCCTTTGTAGCCGGCTCGAGAAAATACCCGATACGGCAACACCCTACCCCCAGCACCAGGGCACTCATCAATAACGAGGTCCCCTGCAAATTCAAGCCCCGGTTTCCCGCAAGCAACGTGAGCATCGAGGTTCCTATCAAGCCCAACGCCAAGTTACCCCATTTGAGCACTGTCCTGACAGACAGGATTGCCATTACCTCCGATATCGGCAGCAGCTCTTTCATCTTCACAAAGGAGAGTGTTGTTCTCAACTTCCTGTAACCATAGTTGCGACGATACAGCAGCCATACCAAACCAGACAGCCCCCCTATCCATAGCCATGACCAAACCAAGCCTCCTGACCGAGGAGGGAAAACCTCCGGGGATATCAGCTGCCTCCATGCACCTTCACCCGGATTGTCTGGAGTAAGCAACAGTATCCGTTCAACCCTCCCCCACGGGTTCTCCAAACCTTCCAAACCTTCCAATACTTCCTTTCTGTCGAGCAATTTCATAAGCAAAGATCCGGGCAATTTGACGAGAAACCGGCTTTGTTTCCCCGCGTTTTGCCGAGCCGATCTGAAGGCTTCGGCGGTAGCGTTAAATTTTTCATTGCCGACCTGTATCAGTGGAAAATGTTGTAGCTCTTCCCATGCGGAAGTCTGTTCTTCACCATCAATCACAACCCGCAAGGAGAAGTCACCTGTCATCCCGGCAGGCTTGTTCACGTACCATCGGATATTTTGCAACTTCCCTCTCTCTTGATCCGGCATGCCAACATCCAAGCCGGAGAATTCCAGTGTGCCGGAACTGGCAGGCACGCAGAATTCCTTCCTCACCGAGGCGACATCAAATTCAAATACAGCGGCGAGAACACAGCCATCCTCGCCCAGCCATTGCTGTGGAAGACCATAGGAAATGCCCAATCGGGATACAGACTCCATTGGAAAACTCAGGGGTGTGTCTATCCAGGCACTCTCCACCTCCTGTGGCCAATGAGTGACAATATTTTCCGGGTCGCTGCTCAGCATGGCGATATCAGGACTGGATGATCGCGCGCGCAGAGCCTCATTCAATTTCCTGGGAACCTTCACATGGAGAGCTTGCGAACGGTTCAGCATGACCGGTGAAAAAACAGCAAGCTCAGCCAGCTCCACGGCGTAGGGCTCACCCATCAACTGCATCTGCAACTCAAGAGATTCGAGCTTTTTGGGAGCACCCTCGAGTGTTATCGGTTCATTCGCCTGGATAATATGCTGCCATTGTTCTCCATTGCTTCCATTCAAGATCAACCGCAAAGAAGAAACATGGTCGAGACCTCGAGCAATTCTGAAGTACAGCAGAGACTCATTGTCAAGTTCAATGGCTCTTTGCCATTGCAGCGCAAGAGAGGATGTGGAACCTGTCAAGACTGAACCCGCAACCAGCTCGACATCTTCATTTCCAATGAGTCCGAGTCCGCTGGAGTTTCGCCATTCCTTCAGCGCTGATCCCCTGTTTTCTTCTTCTGTGCCTGGTTCATATGCACTGGGCTTCCTGTTCACTGGCTGAAAACCGGACAAGTCGGAATAGGCTTGAAACTTCAGTCCTTCGATCAAATCGCTCTGGAGTCCCAGCGACTGGAAAGGGCCTCCCAACGAATTCGGTTTTGCTGCTATCTCCTGCATGTATACGGGAATACTCTGCTGGCCACTTGCACCCAGGCTGATGGCATCCACAGTAATACTGCAATTTTTGCTGTTTTCAGATTTCGTGACATACAACTGACCAGAGCGAAGAGCCAAATCGAAAATGGGCATCCCGGCCTCGGTGACGAGATCACTAAGATCTACGTTCAAACGCCTGCCTTGACCACCCAGATCAAGCACACTGCCGGATAGCTGAATATTCCTGTCTATATCCTGTTGTTGATTGTTGAATGAATACTCAGAAGGCTTTGCCCTGAGCAGTGCCACCTGCTGCACAGCCCTTCTTTGAACCATCATCTCGGCTGTTCCGGGCAAAAAGAAAATGGCCTCCTGAAGATAGGCGTCGACACCGTCCTGTCCGGTTGTTCTTCCGGGAAAACGCTGCCGCAGCAGCGCACCAATGTTCAGTCTGACGCCATATCCACCCGCCGGCAATACTCCCGGGTTGGTGACGGGGACATTCAGCAATTCACCGTTGCCATGTCGGTCACTAAAGGCAATCAGAAGGTTAATGAAGGAGATTTCCATACCGGGATCAAGATGAACCTCAAGTATACTGTTCATATCCAAAGGCCAGTGCATTCTCCGTTGCACCACGGTATTGTCGCCATCCTGAGCAAAGTACCAATTATCCGTTGGAACCAGTCCCAACAGCCTGCCGAGCAGATAGCCAAACCTTTTTTCTTTCCACTCGGCGTCCGCCGCATTGACCTTCTGCAGCACTTCGATGGAATTAATGGAATTATTGTAGGTGGCAATCCAGTTCTCGCTTTTATCCTGTTCTCCACCTGCCAGTCGATTTGGCTGCCTTTCCACGGAAATAACCGCCGTGAAATCGCATACAGACGAATACTCAGGAATATGGTAGTCAACCAATAAAGAATTATAGTCGGCCAGCAGGCCCGACATTTCCTTGACATCCCAACTCAACGCATAATCACCCCCCGCTTCACCTTCGAGATGAGAAAGTCGCTTGTTGTCTCGCACCCACCCCTGGACAGCACCCCGTGGCCACTCCCAGCTCAGGGGTTGCCACCGGTTGAATCCGGGAACGGAATTCTCAGCCCAGGACATTTCCACTGCCAATGTATAGTCCTCCGGGTTCCCGAATTTTCCCGAATATATTCTTTCGCTTACCTGGGACAAATCTGCATTATTCAATTGCTGGTAGGTGCCTGTTGCATTATTCACCCACAATTCCAACTGCCTGCTGAGCTGCAAGGGCGGATCAGCAGCAAAACCATCTGCCGCCGAGACCACCATTGATAAGGCAAGAATCATTTGCAGGAATCGTGCCCTGATAATCCATGTTGCAGGAAAAAAAAGTTGTAATTTCATAAAAAAGGAAAACCGGTTGATTCAGCTCATCCAGGCAGACATCGATCCCTTGCAGTAGCCTATAAGCAAGGTCTTGCGAAGTTCATCAATGACGCTCAACCGTCCTCAAAACTTTTTCTTGCCTCTACATTGAGGCTGATCAGGATGCCATTTTCCTTGTCCATATGAGGATAGTAAGCCTGGGAATGATCGTCATAATCTTTATGGACGGTTTCCTGCCAGCGATAACGCTTGACATCTTCAAAACCCGAATCGTTCAACAATCTGGATAGTGAATCAAAGTCGTAAACAGTTTTATGATAAAGCATGGCCTTACCATCCGGTGTCTTGATCTGCATGCGACCGTACAGGGGCCCCAATATCTTGTCCAGCTCACCCGTTACTTTGTAAACGGCAAGCAAACTGTCGAAATCAGGCACGGCCAGGCGGAGAACGCCTCCAGGTTTCAATACTCTCCTCCATTCCCGTAACACGTCAACAACCTGTTGCCTGTCAAAATATTCAAGGGTATGGCTGCTGTATATCAGGTCGCTGGAGTTGCCCTCGATCATATGCAAATCGGATACATCGGTCTTGATATCGATATGATCCATGTCACAAAGATCCACATGGACAAAGCCAGGTATGTATCTGTGCCAACATCCTAGATGCAGTTTCATTTCTTTAACCTTTCCCTGTCGGCTTCCGGTCCCGGATAGGGGCCATTCTTGATTTCAAGCACCTGGGTGTCGTCTTCAAGGATATGATAGCCATGCCCTCCATTTAACAGAATCAGCACATCACCCGCCCGCATCTGTACCGTCTCGACAAGAATATCAGTGCCGTCGTAGATATCTGCCTTGACCGCTCCCTGCTTGACAAAAATGACCTCCTGAGTCCTTTCCGCCTCGCGCAGCGCCTTTTTATGCCTGTGTGCCAGCAGGGTTTTCCCCCTTTCATAATTCCAGGTCCCCACCTGCACATAATCTGCATCGTCAGAATAAAATGCAAGCCCCTGAGGCCAGTCATCGCCGGTCAGATAAATGGCCAGCAACTGACCCGCCGCTTCAATTCGCTTCACCGTCATAAATTCAATCCACTTCCGTTGCCACCATATTTGCCATGATATCAGGAGACAGGCAGGCTCGTAAGCGTGCCGTCAACCTTAGCTCTTTTGTTCCTTAAAAACTCACCCCCGGCCGCCACCAGCAAAAGCATTGCCAACATCGCCATGACAGTATTGGAAATACTATGCAGCAGCCCATAGATAAACTGCTTGCGGTTCAGTATCGTCAGCATATAGTGAGTTCCGTCATTTTTCTGGGCCAGGCACTCCTGTGCCACAGCCTGCTTGGTTTCATCAACATTTACATTCCACTGGTTCCAAAAGGGGAAAGCAACTTCCGAAACACCCAGAGCAGGAATTTTACCCCGCAATATATCCAGAATACTGTAGCTGCAATCCAGCAAAAGCCAGTCATTGGCATAGGGTACGTTCAACCTGAGCTGGAAAGCATCAAGCGCCGTTACCACATCGAGCTCATATTTATAGGGCGCCACCTCATCGACCTGCATTGCCGCCCCACCATCCGCCGGCAACAATTGCAGGGTATTCATATTCTTTGTGATCTCCGTGTTCGCTCCCTTTATCTTGAACAGACTTATATCTCTCGACTTGTTGCTCAAGGAAAAGATCGGGCCTTCCAGGCCCCGGTCAAAGGGAGCGATAAATCGTCCTACATAAGTCAGACGCGGGTCACTTTTCATTGCCTCCAGATCAAATGCTCCATCGATCAGCTGGTTGTAAACAACGATGGCATTCACACCCATACTTGCCAGAGCCTCTATGGCCCCCTCATTTGCCGGATTCAATACGATCTGTTTTAATGCAAAATTCTGATGGTCGGCCTGAATTCCATTTACCATGGGTTTTTGATGTGCAACCTGCGCCGCATATTGGAAAAGACGTGGCGGTCCAGCGCCAAGGTCATGGAGCTCATAGGGATAGTTTATGAGCGCATGTATATCTTCGTCATCGATTATCGGCTGATATAGCTGCTCGAGCCGATCGATTCGGGTTATTCTATAAAATGCCTGATTCAGATTAAGATTTTCAGCAACTATCACCACGGCAGCAATAATCAGCAACGTGGGCTGCAATTTCTGAACCCACGCTTTCCCGATTAATGCACTCACGAAATGAGACCTGGCAATGATTTCGATGCATACAGCACAGGCCACAGCCACGAAAAGGGAAGCCAGCACCCCCATGTAACCCACACCCCTGAACATGCCAAAAATTGCGAAATACAGCCTGTTGACCACATAAAACAGCGGGTTGTAAGAAGCCAATACGATGACACTCAGAAGCAGAACGGCAAACAACAGGTACTCTCTGCTGCGTCTGACGGACGCAGAAAAAATTGGCGCCGCCAGGAACAAAACAATGGGCAAGTAACCCAGAAACCTATCGCCATTACCACTGTATCCGAAAGAATACAGTGCGCTGCTTGTCGTATTGGCAAAGTAAGTCAAGGGAGAGTTTAGTGAATTCAGGATATTTGCATTTCTACCCGCCTGTAGCCTGGTCGACTCGCTGAGCATATAGAGGTTCTGAAGGAAAAAATCCAGATTGGTTGCAACAACACATATCCCGACAAACGAAAAATACAGCAGGGAAGTCCTCAAAAGTTTTTTAAAACTCCCTCCCTCGTTGTAAAAAACAATTACCGGCAGGCTCAACAAAACCAGGAAAAATCCGTAATAGGCATTGATCTTGAACGTAATCAACGCAAGCAGGGCCGAAGCTGTCATGCTCCAGAACCCGCCTCCACGGGCAAATATTATCAAGGTCAGAAAGTACAATGGCATAGTTTCCAGGTGGACATATGACATCGCGCCTGATGCCTCGAGAATGTGCGCGTAAGAAAAGGAAAAGATCAATCCTGCCACGAGCGCCGAAAATGAATTCCGGGTCAGGTAATAGGCAAGCCCATATGCCGACATTGCTGACAGAGGGTAAGTGGAGAGCTTGACGACATTCATTACAAACAGCATGTCCCGCCAGTCTTCCCCGTCTATCATGTGGTAAATAAGGGCATGAATGTCGAGAAGAAACTGTCCAAAGGGGGAATCCTGAAGACTGAAACCGAAGGGAAAACCGACAAGATTGGAGTTTTCGAACATCACCCCGTTTGCCTGGGCATAAATGTTCAACCAGTTAAGCCACAGATATGCGTCAGAATCGTTATCCGGATTGCCATAGCCCGTGGAGATTGCCTCGATAACGTGCCTGAAAATAACCAGGGTCAGCACCACGTAGATAACTGCGGCAACGATATGAGGATTGTTCCATATTCTCAGGGCTGATTTTTTTCCGGAGGCGATTGGCATTTTATCGGTCTCTGCTGCATAAAGTTCAAATTATCATATTGAAACTGGCATCATTTAAAGGGCCTCTGAAATGCATGCGCTCAACAAATTGTAGTATGAATCGTATCTAGTGCCACTCACACGCTGTTTGTGCACCAGTGACAGCAGGGTGGCCAGCGCTCGACATTCTTTCTCCATCATGACCTCCACCTGGACTTCCTCCCCCCAGAAATATTCCATCGCCCTCAGCAGCACACTGCTGTGATAGCTGAACTCCCCACGATTGATAGCGACCAACTTTATCAGAAGGTCCTTATCATCAGTCAACGGAACAATTCTGTCGGTTTCTCCCCTCTCAAGCAAACACAGGGTTTCCAGGCGGCCGCCATTGACAAAAAGATTGCCATAAACCCTGTCGAAATGGGCCGTATCCGGTTTTTTTCTGATCCGTGGCAACAGCAGGTCGATATAGTCGGCCAGAGGACTCTCTTTTTTCCTGTCGATATAATCGCTGTGTATCGACATCAGGGGACAGGAATAGAGATTACCCTGAAGGTCGTAGAGTGCGATGTCTTCCGTGATGAGTTTCGCTCCATGTTTTTCGGCCATGCTGAAGGCCGTATAGGACTTCCCTGTATTGGATGTGGCAGTAAGTGCATAACAGCCCATTTTTCCTGAGAAGGCAGAACAATGCAGAGGAAAATAGCCTTTGGACATGAGCAGATACAGGGCCATGTCGAACAGCAACCGTCCAGGCGGATCGACGCTTTCTATCCCCACCTTCAGGTATCTGTAATAATCCCGCTCCACATTCAAGGTAAACTCGCCGTTATCGTCCCTTGACAACTCGGCACGAAGGCGTTTTCCAAAGAGGAAGTAATGATCGAAATACAGTTTTTCGTTTGCCAGATAATAATCATTAAATTTTTCTGCGCCCGACTTTTCAAATTCTATCTTTTCTACTACAAAGAACTTAAGGTTTACAACATGGCGCTCGCTGTTGACCACCGGAGACGGGACCCCGAACGGGAAATAGTAGACGTAATCCAGGTTGGTCGTGACAGACAGGAGCTCGGGGATTATCGTATATTTATTATGGTTAGGCACTTATGTTCCATTGATTTCATTCAATAATAATGACAACCGTGAGCACTTTTTTCCAAAAATCCGGCAAGACGGATGAGAGGAGGAAAGATCATGCTCAGGGCACCTCAATAGCTTATTAACAGTTTCCTGAGCATAGCCATCATTTTTACCCTGTAGCTCCAGGGTATTTTCTTTATTAGATTAAAGAAGAGCCGCTCGCAGATGCTTTTGATCAAGGTGCTCTTTTGCAACACTTTTCGTTTCTCCATATTCAAGCCCAGGCCCATTTTTCTGTCGGCCTCAACTCCTTCTTGAGTCCAGTGACCCTTCTCAACCAGATTTACAAGCGTAAAAAGCGGCGCCATGGAACACCAGTGCCGACCGGAATATGAACAGCGGTAAGAACCCATTATCTCGAAATCCCAAGGCGATTCACCATCCAGCAACAATTTCAACAGATAGTCTCTCTCCCATAGAGATTCCACCGTTGCCCGGTAGGGCGCGCCCGGAGAATATACCCCGAACTTCCCGTCTTCATTGACATGGTCAGGCAGCGGTGCCGGATAATAATGGGCATTATTGATGTCTTGCGTTTTTACTGTATTTAGAAAATACAGGATTTCAGATGTAGACGGCGCGCTTGTCAACACATAATCTTCCAGAAACAGAAAAACGTATTTCTCCTCTATTTGCTCCAGTATCTTTCTTAAACTGCTGCTCCAGTCTTCGTCGCGGCCGGAAAGTACGCACTGCACGCTCGCATCCTTATCAAAGACCAGGGTATTGCCTCCCACATATACCTTGAAGGGGCAATCGACCCAGAACCTTCTTAGGAGGAGAACCGCCAATTCCTGCAAATCGAAATACTTGTCACATGACAAAATCAAGATTGCAGTATCATCTGTAGTTATTTGACTCATTCTCTGATTCAACATTCGGTTTTGAGCAATTTCAAAATTCTTTCTGTGTCTTTACACGGTCATGGACAGGGTATCCAAACGGAGTGATTGCTGCCTTCCCCACCATTCCATCAATAAGCAAATCACAAAAATCAAGCTTATGGACGATAATACAATTTTTGCGACTTCCAGGGCATCAGCGTGGTAAAAATGTGTCTGGACAATCATCAGAATAGCCCCTATCGATAGAGGCCACAAGAATGAAAATTCCGAGCGTGCCGTTCTATAAGTAAAAATCACATTTGTTATTCCCAGCAAAGCCATTGCGGCACTGAGCACCCGCAACATTTCGTCGGCTCCTTCATATCGGCTACCAAAGAACAATCCCAATAACTCCTGCGGCCACAGAAAAAAAACAAGGGCTATTACACCACTGAGAAGCGCGGTGAGCCCCATGCTGATCCAGAGCAAATGGTGGCGCTGTCCTTCACCTGCATCCTGCATTCTCGCCGCCTCTGGAAAAAGAACTATTTTGAGAACCCCTGGTAAAAACACAGCCGTTTTGGCCAGAATCGAAGCTGTAACGTATAAACCGGCATCTTCGGCTGCACAATAATGCCGCACCAGAATTATATCCAGATTACCCAGAAATGAATAAAAAATATTAGCAACCGTTACTGGTATTGCATAACGCAGGATAGTTTTAGGCTGCTCCGGACTTACTACCGCTGCAGCACTCAGCACATCTTTTACAAACCACAGGCTTACAGCCAGCAGTACGGCACTACCGATCAATCCAGCCAACAAAGCTCCATTGATACCCCAATCCAGCAAGTGAACCAACAATCCCACGCCCAAAATGGAAGCCAACATGGCACCGTTGTTACTCATGCCGTAGGCGGCATAACGCCGCAAGCCCTGCATGACCCCTTGAAACATGGGATACAACCATACGACCAATAATTGGGCCAACACGATAAACATCGGCAAGGTCGAGTTCAGATGGAAATAATCCTTCAATTGGGCGGCGCCGAGAATCCCGGCAAGGAGAATGATGGCATAAATCACGATGACCGTTTTGATTCCGCCAGAGAGAAACCGTTTGATTACCCCCAGATTGCCCTTTTCATATTTGACCGTATAGCGAGTATAAAGAAGCGGTACCACGGCGAGTGGCGCCGAACAGATCGTAACAAAGGCATTCAACGCGTTGAATGCTCCGAAATCACCAGCATCGAGCAATCTGGAAACGTAGATTTGGAGTGCATACGTCAGGAAGCTGTTAAAGTTCATCAATATCAGAATCAGGAAGTTATCCCGAAGGAATTTTTGCATGTCAGATTATCCCGGCTGTCAATATAACTTTAGACAGTGGCCGTGAAGAAGATATGGAATTTCTCCCCTGCCTCAGTACCCGGCATTGCCTATATCGGACTGGGAATAAATATTGTTCTTTATGCATCATTCTGTTTTTATCCCGCACTTGCTCAACACATCCGCCCAGCAATGAATTATACCGCGTTTTTGATGTTTTAATTTTCTACTTCCGAATTGCCAGTTACCCCTTTCGAATCGTCGTAATTACGCAACTCCGGTTTATGGCCACTGATTTTTCTTAACATGTGGTAGCAAATCGTCAGTCCCGTCCAAAAGCATAATGGGGCATGAAGTAAATAGCCTGGGTGACGACGTGAATACGAGAGCAGCAGTGCATCAATGAGCGAAAAAACAGGAATAAGGGCATAAGGAAGGAACAGATACTTTTTGACTTGGCCCCAGCGATTTTGAAACTGACTTCTGCCGTAAAACCCTGCGCTGCCCATCTGTTCTTGAAAATATGTATTATTCTTGATTCTCCATTCTATTTTTTTCAGATATTTACCAATAAACTCTGCAGAAAAATGGTCCAATATGTCATCTTTCGCTATGGATATATAAGGAAGTTCGGAAAACAGCAAGTAAAAATAATGCGGGACTAGATCTGGTCGTTTGCGAATTTCAGGATGCTTTTCTAACAGATACTCACGATCGATCATGCTGCCGGCCGCACATAACTCTATGATGGGCAGGTTGCTTGCTCCGCCTAGGTTGAATGTAACCTGCTTGCCATCTTCAAATGCCACCTGGTATCGGCACCGCATCGTATTGATGAAGAAACGACAGTCCTTGGAAAGACGGTATATGAAAAAGGAGAAGGGCTCTCCAAATTCATTGATGTATTGATTGATAAAGGGGAAACCTTGTGGGTTGCGGTATCCGGAAGTCAACACGCTACGAATCCTGAAGTCATTCTTCATTATCGTAACCCGATTTTCCAGGCTCCTGGAGTTTTGCAGGACTTCATCGTGATCCAGGTAGACGATGTATTTTCCTTTCGCATTCAGCAATCCAAGATATTTGGCATATACCGGCTCAATTCTGGGATTGTCGATTATTTTGCAGTCGAAGTCAGCTCCTATGGCTTTGGTTTCATCGGAGGAATACCCGTCAACCAGTATTACCTCATATTCGTTCCTGGGCATGGTTTGCCGATTCAGAGCTTTGAGAACTCTGGGCAAATGGAGAGCCGAATTGTAAGTTGCAATGACGATCGAGACAGCAAGGTCGCTCAATGCCTGACCCCCTTCTGTGTGAAAAAATCATAACAGGCATTGATCACCGTATCGATCTCCTCCGAAGTGAGATCACAATACAGAGGTAGTCTCAGCAGCCTGTCGGCCAATCCCGAAGTAAATTCAAGTTTCCCGGATGCCCTGCCAAATTTTTGCCCTGCCGGAGAGCTATGCAAGGGAACATAGTGGAAAACCGCATAAATACCGCGCTCACGCAGGAAGCCCATCAAGGCTGTCCTGGTTTCAAAATCCTGCAATAAAATATAATACATGTGTCCATTATGCTGGCAGTGTGGGGGAATAGTTGGCCGCTGAATCAGTCCCTGTTGTTCCAGCAATGCCATCTTCTCATGGTAGCGGTTCCAGCAGGCCAATCGCTTATGGGTAATGCTTTCGGCAGCCTCAAGCTGTGCCTTGAGAAAAGCGGCAATTAATTCTCCAGGCAGGTAGGATGAGCCGATATCCACCCAGGAGTACTTGTCTACCTCACCTCGAAAGAACTCACTTCGATTGGTGCCTTTCTCACGGATTATTTCCGCTCTTTTCAGGAAAGCCGGGTCGTTGATGGTGAGAGCTCCACCTTCTCCGGAAATAACGTTCTTGGTCTCATGAAAGCTGTAAGCTCCCAAATGCCCGATTGAACCAAGGGCCCGCCCCTTGTAAGCCGACATGACACCCTGGGCAGCATCTTCAAGAACGTAAAGGTCATGCTGTTTTGCAATGTTCGCGATAGTATCCATTTCACAAGCTACACCGGCATAGTGTACCGGAACAATTGCCCGGGTTTTGCGCGTAATGGCGGCTTCTATCCGATTTTCATCCATATTCAGTGTGTCCGGTCTTATATCTACGAAAACAGGAACAGCCCCTCGCAGAACAAAGGCATTGGCAGTAGAAACGAATGTGTAGGAAGGCAATATGACTTCATCACCCGGCTTGATGTCGACAAGTATGGCCATCATTTCCAGTGCTGCTGTGCATGAATGAGTCAGTAAGGCTGCATGCAAGGCAAAATTACTGACCAGCCACTCATGACAGGATTTGGTGAAGGTGCCGTCCCCGGCCAGTCCACCTAGTTGATAAGCCTCATAGATATAATGGGCCTCCCTTCCCGTGAGATGGGGTTTATTGAAGGGAATTCTGAATTTTCCTGTGCTGTCGGAGAGCATCGTTAACTCACTTATCGGAATTAAGCAGGTGGTAAATATCCAATGAAGTCTGCATTCTGAAACCCAGGCTGATATACAGGTTTACTACTGGCAGATTCGTTGCCGAAATTGAGCTTGTGATGAAATCGAAGCCCTCTGCAAACAGTTGTTTACAAACGGGGGTCCAGAAATATTTAGCCAGACCTTTGCCTCGGTACCGCTTGTGAACAGCATGTAATACCAGGCAATTATCTTTTACTGCGATGAACCCGCCAGGTTGCCTGTCATAGAGCAGGCCATAAATAGCACCTTCTTGATGTAATTGCCGAATCCAGTTTGCGTACCTGGTTTCGGCATCATCATCATTGATATAAGGGTCCTTGTGAAATCGCCCATGAAGGAAAGCTCCTTTTGCAATCTCAAGAACCGCCCCCAAGTCAACATCCCGCGTCACACTGATCATCGTATGGGAATAAGGCTTGAACTGATCCTTACTACAATAAGGCGTGATCAATGAATCGGCAAAATAAAAGCCATTCTCAAAAAGAGCGCTTCGATCGGCAAGCGGTGGCACACGGACCGTAAAATGTCCAGGCGTGGCAGTGGCCAGGCGCAGTGATTCATCGTCATAATCCGACAATTCGTAACAGTCAACACCGAAAACAGCCGTGTCCCATGGAACCATCTTGAGTAATTGCATTTTATTATTTTCAACCATCTCAAGGGTATTACTTATAATTCAAAAATGATAAATTTTCGGAGTTGCCCTTAAGGCAATCGGTTTGAAAGCTAATCATCCCGGTATTTTTTTTCCATCAGAAAATCCATGATTATCCCGGAAGGAGATTTTTCAAACACTGTTTTTTCCCTCAAGTACGTTTCCGGATTTTCCAAAAAGGCGGCTATCCGCACCTCGTCGAATTCCGTCAGGTAGCAGGAAGCATCCAGGCCCTCCTCCCTCTCGCTTTCCATTCGTAAAATCAGACAGGGCTTCCCCAGATAGGCGCATTCTTCCTGATTGCTGCCACCATCCGAAATAACGTAACGAGCATTATGAATAACACGAATAAATTTTGAAAAAGGCATCCTTGGTGACAGTATGACGCCAGCTTTTTCAAGTTTTTGGCGCATTTCCGGGTTGTTCTTCAGTTTTTCCTCGGTCGGGGGATGCAGTACCAGATAAATCGGCTGTCCCACAGCTGCCAGGCATAGCGTTTCCACGATAATGTCCCAGCGCCTCTTGTCATTCAGATTTTCGAAACGATGGATATTGGCCACGACATATGGCTGCCCTGGCAAACCATCGTCGTCGCCATCTTCTCCCAACAGATCCAGGGCGTCATAAAGGGTATTGCCGCCACTCCCCAGGATTTCTCCCCTTACTCCGGCATTGCGTAGATTCTGACCCGCCTTGTCGTCCTGGTAGAAATGAACCTTCGCCACCATGGAAACGAAGCGCCGGTTGAGCTCCTCAGGAAACGGCCTGAACAGACTTGTCGAACGCAGGCCTGCCTCAACGTGTGCAAGCAACCCTTCTGCCTTCCTGCTCCACAAGGCTCCAATTACAGTCGAGAGGGTGTCACCATGAACAACCCAGATAGCACCCTTTTGGGGCCGGATAGAAAGCGTCTTTTCGATCCCGTGCAACAGGATTCTCCGCGGCAGCAGAGCCGCCTTGAGAAACCACTGCATGGCACGAAAGGACGTTATCAGATCGGCGCGGGTATTTACCAGCGTCACCGTTTTCGAACGATCCAGGCGAAAATCATCCCATTGCTTCCAGAAATTGACAGGACTCTGGCCTGTAAACAGGAAGCGCCAGTTGATGTTCCGGCTGTCCGCCCGCCTAAGCAAGGGAAACAGTTTGATGAGCTCTCCCGAGGTGCCGGCGCAAAACCAGATAGGATTATCGTTCATTTATAAACCAAATAGATATACGGCCTTCATGCCTGACGAATGATCCTCTCAGATACGTGTTCCGTAGAACTGACTGACGGCATCGCAAACACGGGATATCTCCGCATCCGTCAGTTGAGTATAGGAAGGCAACCATAAGCCATCCCTGCCCACTTTTTCCGACACCGGGTACGATCCAGGCTTCTGGTAAGCCTTTTGCTGGTTGATGGGAGAATACATATCCCGGCTTCCCACACCCTTCTCTTTCAGGTGACGCTTGAGATTTTCACGATCTTCCACCAGAGCATCAATGAACCAGGGGCAGGTAAACCTGAAGTCATGGTCAAACAAGCGGACCTGAGGCGTATCCTTCAGCAGCTTCTGATACAGGGAGGCAATCTCTTTCTTGCGGACTATCCGGTCTCTCAGTTTTTTCATCTGCTCGATGCCGATGCAGGCCTGAATGTCAGTAAATTTGAAGTTGTATCCAATTTCATCATGGATATCGCTGCCACCACTTTCCCGGCCGAAATCTTTCATCTTGCGAATTCGTGCGGCCAGACCTTCATCATTGGTGACAAGACACCCACCCTGACCTGTGGAAATAATCTTCGGCGCCGAAAAAGAAAAACTGCCGACATCCCCCGCCAATCCGATGTGACGGCCATCCGGGTAATACGAACCCAATGACTGCGCCGCATCTTCAATCAAAAAGAGCCCTTGTTGCTTCGCGAGGGAGGTAAAAGCCTCTATCCCGGCAAGCGGGAACCTTCCGTTGGCTGAAACCAGCATAATGGCCTTGGTTTTCGGCGTAATCGCCTTTCGGACTTTCTCAATGTCAAGACAAAGCGTAGCAGCTTCGACATCGACAAAAACCGGTTCTGCACCAAGCATTTTTACTGAATTCGGGGTGGCAATCATCGTGTAGTTGGGAACGATAACCTCATCGCCCGGCCCAATTCCAGCGACCAGCGCCGCCAGCGTCAGACTGATCGTGCCATTGTTCACGACAACGCATTGCCTGGCTCCGGTAAAATCAGCAAGCATACTTTCAAACTGTTCGGTTTTTTTGAATTCCGTGACAAAAACATCAGAGCCCATATAATCATAAAGCGCCGTCTGCTCTTCCACCCCGAACCAGGGGCGCATCTGCATGATGAAATCATTCATTTATTTTCAATTACACTCAAGTTATGTTATGGAGAAATACCCTGGTTATTGCCTGCGACATTCTGCAGGTACCAGGCAACGGTTTCGCGGGCACCTTCCTCAAATTTTATGGCGGGTCTCCATTGCAGCAATTCCTGGCCTTTTGAACCATCAACAGTCTTGTATGCCGCCCCATCAGGCATGCCAGGATTAAATCTTGTTTCCCCTTCGTAGCCGACGATATCCCGGATCAAGGCCGCCATGTCTGCAATGGAAATACCTTCAGCCACTCCCACGTTGACAGGATCGAGGGCGGCGGGAGCGTCCAGACCTCTTATCAGGGCTTCAGCACCATCATCCACATGCAGCCACTCCCTTACCGGCTTTCCGGTTCCCCACACATCGACATAAGGCTCGCTGTTCATTTTTGCCCGAACGAACTTCATTACCAGTGCGCCGAAGGCGTGGGAACGCTCTTCCTCGAAATGGTCTTCCGGGCCATACATATTGGAAAGCACAAGATTCAAAACGTCCATACCAAATTGTCTGGCATAGGCCCAGGACCCGGTGATGAACGCCTTCCTCACGAAACCATACACCTGCACGGACTCATGCATGGGGCCATCCCAGATTTCCTCTTCCCTGAACAGGGTTGCTCTTGCCGGGTAGACACAATTGGAAACCGGATTAACGATACGCCTGACCTTGGAAATTCTGGCCGCCTCGAGAAGGTTAAGGGTTATCTGCAAGTTGTTTTGGAACAGCTCTACTGGATACTTCATCCCAAACTGTATCCCCCCGACAAATGAGGCACAATTGATGACATATTCCGGCTTATGCTCCCTGAAGTACTCCACGACCGCTTCTTTTTCCCTGAGATCAAGTCCCATGCTCAGCGAGGTTCCCATATGAAGCAACTTTCTTTCATTCAGTTTCCTGCATACTCTCTTTCCCAGAAACCCGGTAGCACCCGTTACCAGTATCATGTGCTGTCACCGCCGTAGGTTTCATATTTCAAATCATACGCAACCATTATTTTTACCAGTTCTTTCAAGCTTGTCTTTGGTTTCCAGCCGAGAACCCGTTCGGCCTTGCCGGCGTCTCCGCACAGAAAGTCAACCTCCGTCGGCCGATAATATCTGGGGTCGATTCTCACCACCGTTTCCCCATTGGCTGTATTGATGCCGACTTCCTGAACACCCTTGCCCTTCCATTCGAGACCGATGCCAACCTCCTCGAAGGCCATGTCAACGAACTCTCTTACCGTATGAGCCCTGCCGGTGGCAATGACCAGATCCGCGGGTTGTTCCTGTTGCAGCATCAGCCACATGGCTTCCACATAATCCTTGGCATACCCCCAGTCACGCACGGCATCGAGGTTGCCCAGCCTCAACTCATTTTGTCTGCCCTGGGAAATCCTGACGCAGGCCTTGGTAATTTTCTTGGTGACAAAGGTCTCGCCTCTGCGGGGAGACTCATGGTTGAACAGAATGCCATTACAGGCAAAGAGACCATAGGCCTCCCGATAATTTACCGTTACCCAGTAGGCGTGAAGTTTTGCCGCAGCATAGGGGGATTTAGGATAAAAGGGGGTCTGCTCGTTTTGCGGCATGGTTTCTGGCAAGCCGCCGAACAATTCAGACGTTGAGGCCTGGTAATACTTCGGTTTTATGCCCATGTCCTTGAGGGCATTGAGCAATCTGATCGTGCCAACGGCATCGACCTCTGCGGTGTATTCAGGGATCTCGAAGGAAACGGCCACATGAGACTGGGCCCCCAGATTATACACCTCGTCTGGCTCTATCCTGGCGAGCAGGGAATGCAGATTGCTGGAATCAGTCAGATCTCCGTGGTAAGTGTGGAAGCGGGGATGGTCCATGAGATGATCGATTCTCTGAGTGGTGAAAACCGAAGCTCTGCGAATGATGGCGTGTACTTCATAATCTTTTTCCAACAGAAACTCTGCCAGGTATGACCCGTCCTGCCCGCCCACACCGGTTATAAACGCTTTGGTTCTTTTCATAGATTTACTTTTTCCCTTACGATGTACAAGGGGCGGTTGATCACTTCGGTATGGATATTCCCGATGTACAGCGCCACGAGTCCAATGGCCATCAGAACGATCCCCATCAGGAGGGTATTGATCACCACTACAATAGCCAGTGGCGTATAGATGGTTTGTGTCCCAAGCAGGTTCGTGCTCACCATCCACAGCAGAATCACGCTGCTGATACTGCTGATCACTATCCCAAGATAACCCGTCAAACGCAGGGGCCAGAGAGAAAAAGCGGTAATGCTGTTGATTGCCAGCGACCAGAGTTTGCGATAAGAGTAGCCAGCCTCACCGTTTTGCCTGGCGTCCGCCGCAAAGCTGACATAAACCTTGTGAAATCCCAACCAGTCCATGATGCCCCGGAACATCCGTTCCCGTTCCGTTGCAAGACAAAACGCCTTGATCACTTTTTTGTCATACAAACGAAAATCTGTGGTGTGCGGCAACATGTCCAGACCCGATATTTTAGCCATCATCCAGTAGTACACGTGTGAACCTATGCGTCGCAACAGGGGCTGTTTTTCAATGGAGGTGCGAATCGTACCCACAATTTCAGCACCCTGGCACCACTGATGCACAAGCTGCGGGATCAGTTCCGGAGGATGCTGCAAATCAGAATCCATGCAGATGACGGCATCGGCTACTTCGTTTGCTGTATGGACTCCAGCAGTAAGAGCTATTTCCTTGCCGAAATTGCGAGACAGGTCGAGCACCTTGACACTGGCATCCTCAGCTGCAAGCTGCTTCAGAACAACCAGCGAATTATCGGGGCTGCCATCATTGACAAAAAGGTATTCCCAACAATAGTCCTTGAGTTCGGAGGAAACTTTTTTGAGGCGCTCGTACACCAGTCTGAGATTGTCTGCCTCGCAATATACCGGAATGACTACTGTTATATTTTGCATCACTGCTGTCCTGTAAATCCGAAAAAGAAAAACATCAGTCTCAGCAGGTTGATATGTGGCTGGAGATCAAGTTTGGCATGCGTGTATGAGTCATTGCCGTAAACCCTGGACAAATTTCAGGCCTAAGACACATTTTGCATGCTTTCTGTCTGCGGTGTTTCCTGAGCCAGGCCATGGATATCGTCGATGCGGCCAGTATTGAAGGACGAGGAGCGCCGTTTTATGCCATGAGCGATGTAAGCCTTCGCCAGCAGGAAGCGGGCGAAGTAGGCACCGTCCTGCCCGGTAATTCCGGTGATGAGCGCAACTTTATGGGTCATTCATTCTGCCTTTTTGTCATCTTTGCCATCGTCCTGCATCCGTTTACAGAACTCGTTTGTCGTCTTTTCGGGACAACAGCGGTTTTGGCGGCAACTATAATCGCTAATATGCTGTAAATACAAGGTTTTTACTGGAATAGGGAAGGGGACATCACTCTTTCCCCTTCATCCTTAAAGCCGCTTTTTTTCCATAAAAATGACGCTCTAAGTCTGAATTTTGCCCTTTCTCAAGATGATTGTTCTATTTTATCAATCGCTTAGCTTGGTCCGACCCCACAGATCTGCCAGCTTGTCAGAGATATGAACAGGCATAAGTGGCCACTTCAATCCGGTACGTAGGCGAGTTGCAGGCTGCGGTGGGCGTGGTCTAGGAAAGTGGTGGGGTCGCCGAACTCATCGGTGTAGGCATCGAGCAGGCCCATCGCGACGATGTCGTCGGGGCCCATGCCCAGGTTGAGTTGTTTGGCCAGTTCCAGATGCAGCAGGGTATACATGGCGCGCATGCGCAGGATGTCGGTGCCACTGATGATGGGGCCATGGGCGGGGATGACCACGGTGTCGGCGCTGACGATGGTGCTCAGTTTTTCATAGGCACGCAGCAGGCCGCCCATCCAGGCGCCGTTGCGGATGTCGAGAACCGGCCATTGACCTGCTGTCACGGGACCACCGGCAATCAGGGTATCGAGCATCGGAAAATACAGGAAGAGATCGCCATCGGTATGGGCGGCCGGCAGGTAGCCATAGATGATTTCCTGGCCGGCAAATTTCATGCTGCCCTCACCACGGGTGGTCCGGTTGGGAATGCCGACATCGGCCAGGGGACCGTAACGGCCCTCGTAGAGCGCCGACAGCACGGCATTTTTGAGATACATCTGCGACTTCTCGTGGGCAAAGATCACCGCGCCGGTGGCGCCCACGCGCTCGTTGGAACCGGTCTGCTCCGGATGCCAGTGGGTGTTGATCAAGGTATGGACGCGGTCCTGCCCGGTGATGTCGAAGACCGCGTTCAGCAAGGCATCCGAGTGCATGGCCAGACCACCGTCGACCATCAGTGCGCCGTTCTCGCTCATGCCGGGAATGGTGAACACGTTGCAACCGGCACCCTGCAGCACCCAGGCGTAACCCAGGTCGACGCGGGTGATGTCGGTGGTGGCGGCCTGGGCCGGGGCGGATGACGCGAGGACGCCGCCCAGACTGGTGGCGCCCAGCACCTGGCCTCCGGTGCAGAGGAAATTTCGTCGGGAAAACCGTTGTCTCATGGTCCCTTGTCTCATGGTATTAGTGCTCTTGTTTCAAGAAAGATCGCGGATGATGCCCTTATTGATGGTCAAAGGAACCCGGCACCAGGGCCCTGGCCTGGGCCGCCGGATCCAGCGGAAAGATGCTCCACGGGTAATAAAACGGCGGGCCGACATTGGGCCAGAAAGGTGTTACGTCCAACTCTTCCGTGGCCCCCAGGCCACGCAGCAAATCGGCCAGCCTGGTGTTGGGCGGCTGGCGAGAGCCCAGGAAACCTATGAAGCCGCGGCCCATCGCGTAATCCAGGGCCGTGAGGCCGTCGACATCCCTGGCATCGATATCGGCACCCGCTGCCACCAGGGCCTCGATGGCCTTGTCATGGCGGGCGCGCACGGCGTAATGCAGGGGCGTGCCGCCGCGGACGCGCTGCAAGTGGTGGGGCACGGCCCGCACGTTGACATCGGCGCCCGCTGCCACCAGCGCCTTCAATCCCTCAACAAGTTGCTCATCCGGGGCGCGGGCCATCATCAGGGCGGAGACCGGGGTCTGCAGGTCGGCCTGTGGCAAATCAGCCTCGGCGCCGTATTGCAGCAACAGTTTGATGACGTCGGCATCGCCCTTGCTGGCCGCCATGATCAAGGGCGTGGTACCCCGGGACAAGGGTCCACCCCGCGCTCTGGCGGGCCGGAAGAACAATTGCATGTTCGGATTGGCCCTCTGTTCCAGCAACAGACGGACAACGCTCATGCCATCCGTTTCATTCAGAGGCTCATTGACTTTGTAGCCGACGTCGTCGCGACTGGCCACGGCGGCAAACAGTGGGGCCTGGCCGAAGATATCCCATTGCTGGACATCGGCGCCGGCCCCGATCAAGCGTCCGGCTATATCCCAGTTATTGTTCAGGATCGCCAGCAGCAACGGGGAGACACCATCGGGATCGGGTTTGTCCAGGTCCACCTCGTGAGCGATCAGCACGTCCACGCAGGCCTTGCAGTTCTCGCGTGCGGCATAGAGCAGGGGGGTCAGCCCGCCACGATCCAGCCTCTTGGCACGCCCTTCCGCCGTGACGTGGCTATTGTAATCGCGTATCGCGGAGCGGGCGTCGACATCGGCGCCGCGCGTGATCAGGTACTCCATCATGGCGGGATGACGGCGCGCCGAGGCCCACATCAACGCAGTCTGCTCGCCCCAGCCTTCACGGGCATCGATGGTGGCATCATGCGCCACCAGCAGTTTCGCCGCATCCAGATTGCCGGTGCGCGCCACCAGCATCAGCGCCGTCTGGCCTTCCGGATTCGGGGAGTCAACATCAGCGCCCGCATCCAGCAGCAGCCTCAATAGTTCGATGTTGGCGACTTCGGCGGCAAGCTGCATGGCATTGGCGCCATAGTCGTTGACGGCGTTGACATCGGCGCCTGCCGCGATCAGCGCCTTGACCTTTTCAAGCTTGCCATCGTAGACAGCCCATTGCAGAGGTGTACTGCCGTCCGGACCGTGCTCGTTGACGTCCAGGTTCCGGACCACCGCTCCCAGCTTCGATGGCATCTGCAGAGCCTCGAAGTTGTCGGCCAACACCGCAGGCGCAGTGCTCAGCATCAGTACGGAGATGGTGGCGGTCAACAGTCGTCGTGTCTTCATGTCAGACTTCCGCAAAAGGCCCCGGGCTGTCGGCGAATTCATCCAGGTGCACGCCCGCCCGTTCCAGCATGGTGTGCAACAATTGGGCATGAGGCGTATTCTTCGGATAGTGCAGGTGCTGGCCGCCTCTGATGCCGCCGCCGCGGCCCAGCAGCACCGAGGGCAGCCGGTCGGCATCGTGCAGGTCGCTGTTGCCCATGTTGCTGCCGAACAGGATGATGCTATTGTCCAGAATCGACCCGTCGAGGTCTTCCATGCTCTTCAGGCGCTCGGCGAACCTGGCCGCGCGTTCGGTCAGGTAACGCTGGACGAGCACCAGCTTCTCCCACTTGGCCGGGTCTTCCTGGTGGTGCGACAGTGGGTGAAAGGAGTCCGACAGGCCCAGGTTGGCGAATACCCGCATGCTGGCTTCCTTGATCATGCGCATGGAGGCGATGCGGGTCTGGTTGTTCTGGAAGGCCAGGGCAATCATCTCGAACTGAATGTCCAGCAGATCGGTGAATTCATCCGGCGGGCCCAGCGGCGCATCCGGCAGACCGGTGAGCTCGCGGGCACCGGCTTCCAGTTTCTGAATGCGGGTTTCGACTTCACGCACGGAATCCAGGTAATCAGTGACCCGCGCCCTGTCGGCGGGGTTCAGCTTGCGGTTCAGGCTGGAGGTGGCCTCCCTCACATAGTCCAGCAGGCTGCGCGACTGATCGAGAATGGCGATGCGTTCCTCGTAGGTGTCGCCCTGGCCGAACATGGTATAGAACACCTTGCGCGGGTTGCCTTCCAGCGGCAGCGGCTGCTGGGGTGTACGGTAGTTGACGGCCCCGCCGGGCTCGCCGCAAAGTTCCAGGGACGGCAGGGGGGTGCTTGTGCCGATGACCCTGGCCGCCAACTGGTCCACCGTCATGCCCTTGATGCCGTCGGGCCCCCGGTCCCGGTCTCCGGGCGCCACGCAGGACAACCAGGTCTCCTCGGTGATGGCATGAGGAGCCGGACCACCTTCGGCGCTCTTGTTGTGCAGGCCGGTGACCACGGTGACGTACTCGTGCAGCGACTCCAGCGGCTTGAGAATTTTCGAATACTCGAAATCTCTCCCCACTTGTTTGGGCTCCCACTCATGCGCCACGGCACCGTGGGGAAAGTATATGAAACCCAGCCGGGGATGTTCCTTCGCCGCCGTCTGGGCCAGGGCGCCGGCGGGAATCATGGCATCGAGCAAGGGCAGGGCGATGGAGGTACCTGCGCCTCTCAACACGGTGCGTCTGGAGAGTTTTTTCCTGGTGATGAACATGGCAAAGATCCTCTTTGATTGGGAACCTGTCTTACAACAGTCTGCCGGCTCCCTCGTGTCGTCGGTTTGCAATTTTACATAGCAATCTTTACTACAACCTTTACTATAACGATGCCGATGCCCGCTGGCTGGCATCCTGTTCCGTGTCCGATATCAGCTCGCTGCCCCGCATCCGGAATGCGTCGCTGTCGACCAGGTTGAATACAATGGATTCGAAATGGTAATCCTCTGTTGCCGCCGCACGGACGATTCGCCTTATCAGGGGCATATCCCGGTAATTCACCTCGCGACCCAGGGCATAGGCCATCAGGCGCTCGGTGAGGGAGCCTACAAACTGTTCGGAGCGGGCCACCAGCGCGGTGGTCAGGTCCTCGGGACGGGTGATTTCGGTCCCGTCCGGCAAGACCCCGGAGGCATCGACCAGGGTCAGCGTTTCACCATCATATTCCCGGTACTGCCCCACCGTGTTGAAGTTTTCCAGGGCCAGGCCCAGCGGATCCATCACTGCGTGACAAGAGAAACAAGTGGGATTTTGACGGTGCTGCTCCAACCGTGCCCGCAGCGTCTTCGGCGCCTGGCCGGGCTTCTGCGATAAATCGGTCTCCACATTGGGAGGCGGTTGCGGAGGCGGCGCGCCCAGAACACGATCCAGAATCCAGGCCCCGCGCAATACCGGTGACGTGCGGTTGGGGTTGGCGGTGAGCATCAGGATGGCGCCCTTGCCCAGCAGGCCCCGGCGGTATTCGTCCTGCAGCGTCACTTTTCTGAACTGACTGCCCTTCACGTCTTCAATGCCGTAATGCATGGCCAGGCGTTCATTCAGGAAAGTGTAATCGGCATCCAGCAGCCGGACCACCGACTGGTTGCTGCGCAGCACGCTGTCGATGAACAGGCTCAGTTCCTGGCGGAACATGGGCCGCGGATCGAGGAAGCGGCTGGCAAAGGGGAACAGCCTGCCGTCGGGCGTAATCTCATCCAGCTTGGCCAGGTTCAACCACTGGAAGGCAAAGTCATCCACCAGGGTCAGCGCCCGCTCGTCGGCCAGCATGCGGCGCACCTGCCCTCTGAGCACCTCCGGATCGCCCAATTCTCCGCTTTCAGCCAGTTTCAGCAACTCCGCATCCGGCAGGCTGCTCCACAGGAAGAAAGAGAGCCGCGAGGCCAGTTCGAAACCGCTGAGCAGGGGTGACTGTGAATCGAGCGGGCTGCCCTCGGCACGGTAAATGAAATGCGGACTCACCAGGATGGCGCTCAGCGCATCGCGAATGGCAATTTCGAAATCCTGCGATTTCCTGCTGGCGTTATAGAACGCCATCACCTGCTTGACGTCCTCATCGACAAGGGGACGCCGGAAGGCGCGCTCGGCCAGATGCGTGACGATCTGCTCCGCGCAGGCCGCTTCCTCGGCGGTTTCCTTCGGATAGCATGTAAAAATACGCTTGCGGCTTTCGGACTCGCTCATGCCGGTGATTTTCAGCGGCCCGCGCACCTGCAGGGCATGCAGGGCCTGCGCGCGCTCCTGGCCACCTTCCAGGGCGCGTGCCGGGCTACGTTCATCGCTTTCGGCAAAGCTGCGCTGCAGAAAGGTCACCGTGACGGTATGCTGGCCCGCCGTGGCGTTGAAACGAATGCCCTTCAGCCGTGCGTTGATCATGGACACGGCATCGGCCTGAAGCTGGTCGATGGCCTCCATGTCTTCTTCGCCGCCGACCTCGGTGCGGAAAAATTCCTTGCCGTCCAGCAGGGCGATGACCGTATTCCTGAATTCCATCTTGGGCACTTCCCGGCCCAGCGCCAGGTCACCGATGTTCAACTCATAGACACCGTCGGCCATGAAATTGTATTCCACGCTCATGCCGCCACGGGTGCCGAAGGGCATGCCATCCTGATGCCGCTGCTGGGAGCCGGTGCCCGGCGTGCCCCTGGCCGGCAGGGAAATGATCATGTCCGCCACGCTGCCGTAGGTTTCCAGGATGGGAATGAGGCGGCGGTCGCCCACCGCGTCGTGGGCGATGGTGCGGGCGGCATTCAGGTACTGGTCGATAAAGGTGGGGGAAACCTGCAGGGCCGCAGCATTGTTGTCGAAACCGCCCTTGATGTCATCGCGCGGCAGCAGCGCCTCCACGTCGATGTTCATGCCCAGCAGGTCGCCAATGGCATTGGCATATTCCCGGCGGTTCAGGCGGCGCAGGGGGATCTGACCCGGGCTGGGATTCCCGGAGGCCGTATCAAGGGTGTTTTCCAGCCACGACACCAGGGCCTTGATATTCTCTTCCCCGGGCCGATCATTCCCTGCCGGCGGCATATACCCGCCTTCCAGCTTGCGGATGGCCTTTTCCCAGACCTCGGCCTCGGTGGGGACCTGACCGGGGGACATCAGGTCAAAGGCAACGCTGCCGGCCCAGTCCTCACTGTTATGGCAGCCGAAACAATATTGCTCGACCGTAGCCCATGGCTCATGGGCGCCGCCCTGAGCGGGCTGGGCCGTGGCCGAAGTACCGGCCAGTGCCGTCAACACCGCGAGAACCACCAGCTGAAAACCACGTTCGTTCATCATGCCCCCTCCATCGTTTCCAAAAGTATGCCCCCAGCGCAGGCATGAGTCTAGAACAAAAAGTGAATATAAAGTGAAAAGAAAGAGGAAAAGCAGAGCGTGTTCTTTACAAGAAAAGGCTGGCATCCCCTTGTCAAGGTTCAGTAAAGTGACAGTCTATGCGCATTCTTCATATCGGCAAGTACTACCCGCCCTTTGCCGGGGGCATCGAGAACTTCATGGCGGCCCTGCTGCCGGTGCAGGCCGCTTCGGGTGACGAGGTGGCGGTACTGGTGCATCAGCACCGGCGGGGCCGGCCCTTTGGCGTGGAACAGATGAAACAGGTGCGGGTCTATCGCGTGCCGATCTGGGGCCGGCTCCTGTTTGTGCCATTGAGCCCCTGGTATGCCCGGCATCTGGCACGGGTGATCGGGCAGTTCAAGCCCGACATCCTGCATATTCATATGCCCAACGTCTCTCCCTTCTGGGTGCTCTTCCTCAAATGCTGCCGGGATCTTCCGGTGGTCATCCACTGGCATGCGGATGTGGTGGCCTCGGAACTGCACCGGGGGCTGGCCCTGGGCTATCGCTTCTACCGCCCCTTCGAGCAGGCCCTGCTGGCCCGCAGTCAGGCGATCATCGTGACCTCTCCGGCCTATATGAAGTCCAGCGTGGCCTTGCAATCCTGGCAGGACAAGTGCCATGTGGTGCCTCTCGGCCTGATGCCGCAGGCCTCACCCGATCCCGTCAAGCTGGGGCTGCGGGCCATAAAATACTGGGGCAACAATACCTCGTCGCTGCGGGTGCTGGGGGTCGGCAGATTGAGCTATTACAAGGGCCATGAATTTCTGGTTCGCGCCGTTGCCGGCCTGGCCGATGTGCAGGCCATCATCGTCGGCAGCGGGGACCAGTACCCGCGCCTGCAGAAACTGATCGAGGACGTGGGGGCCGGGGAGCAATTTGCGCTCTACGGCGCGGCGCCGGAGGCGGAATTGCAGGACCTGCTGCAAAGCTGCGACTGCCTGTGTCTGCCGTCCATCGAGCGCACCGAGGCCTTTGGTCTGGTGTTGCTGGAAGCCATGCGCCTGGGCAAGGCGGTGATTGCCAGCGACGTGCCGGGCGCGGGCATGGGCTGGGTGGTGGACCACGAGCTGAACGGCCTGCTGGTGCCCCCCGCCAATGTCATGGCATTGCAGAACGCGCTGCTGCGGCTGCGGGATGATCCGGATCTGGGTATTCGCCTGGGGCAGGCCGGCAGACAGAAATTCGGGCAGATGTTTGCAATCGACCGGGTGGCCGACAGTATTCACCGGCTTTATGTGGATTTGCCGGCCGGACCGGCATCGGAGTAAACTCGGGATCACGCCCCGACAAGCCGGCGTGGGAACGTGGCGAAACCTCTGTATAATCCCCCTCACGTTTTTCCCGCTGATGCGCGGAAAGCCTTCGTTCGGAGTCGCCATGCCCCTTGCTGTTCCCGATCTCGACCCGCGCACTGTCCTGGTGGTGTTACCCGTGCAGAACGAAGCGGCTTCACTGGCGGCGGTGCTGGCGGGAATCAGAGCTTATGGCCTGGATGTGCTGGTGGTGGACGATGCCAGCCACGATGACAGTCTGGCCATTGCCCGTGCCGCCGGCGTGAAGGTCCTGCCGCTGGCCTTGCCCTTGGGTGCCTGGGGTGCCATTCAGACCGGCATTCGCTACGCCCGCCAGCAGGGCTATGCTTATGTCTTGAGCATGGATGCCGATGGCCAGCACCACAGCGAGGAAATTCCGGTTCTGATCGAGGCCATGCGGTCCCGGCCCGGCGCCGACCTCATCATTGGCGCCTGCATCGAACGCGGCTCCTGGCTGCGGCACCTGGCCTGGCATTTTTTCCGCCGCCTCACCGGCATTGGCATCGAGGATCTCACTTCCGGCTTTCGTCTGTACAATGCCCGCGCCCTGGCGGTGCTGTCGATACGGGCCGCGACCCTGCTGGACTACCAGGATGTCGGGGTCCTGCTGCTGCTGAAATCCGCCGGCCTGCACATCGAAGAGGTCCGGGTGAACATGACCCCACGGGAAAACGGCGTCTCCCGGGTATTCTCCTCCTGGATGATGGTGCTGTATTACATCCTGGTGACCACGGTGCTGTCGCTCAGCAAGATGGACAGACTGGCGCGCAGGCATTACAGTTCGGACCAGAGCCCACTCCCGGAAACCAGGAAACGCTGACACCTTGGAACAATACCAGCTTACTTCAAGCGTCATCGGCGCTGTCATTGCCCTGCTCATTCTGTGGCTGGTGCGCCGCGATCATCTGCACGGACGCTTTGCCCTGTGGTGGATCGCCATTGCCGTGGCCAGCGGTCTGCTGGGCATCTTTCCGCGCACCCTGGACGATGTCGCCTTCAGGCTGGGCATCGGCTATCCACCGATTCTGGCGGTGGTGCTGGCCCTCGGTTTTCTGATGATCAAGATCCTTATCGGGGATATCGAGCGCTCCCGGAACGAAATCAAGATTCATCGGCTCACCCAGAGACTGGCCATACTGGAGGGGCAATTGTTTGAGCGTGACCACGGGGAAAAGAAACACGAGCAGGTCTGAGCGCAGGCCCTGCGCGAGATTGACGAACGACAGGAGAAGGCCCTATGCCGAGCCAGGGTTATCGTATTACCGAGCAGGACGAGGCTGATTCAGCGCCGGCGCGTCTGCTGGCCTTGCTGACCCGCCCCCCGGCACAGTGGCTGCTGATCGTGGCCGCCGTCGTGCTTGCTTATGCCCACACCCTCGATGTGCCCTTCTATTTTGATGATTTCACATCGATTCGGGACAACCCCGTCATCCGCGACTGGGGCAACTGGGCGGGCTTGTGGAACTTTTCCGGCGCCCGCATCGTCACCTACTTCACGTTCAGCGCCAACTACTTCCTGCATGCCTATGATCTGGCCGGTTACCATCTGCTCAATATCCTGATTCATGTCGGCGCCGGGCTGGCAATGTACTGGCTGGCCCGGGAGCTTCTGCGCACGCCCCGCATCAGTCCCCATGCCTCGCCGCTGCTCGTGGCCTGGCTGCCCCTCCTGGCGGCCCTGCTGTTCGTGCTGCATCCCCTGCAAACCCAGGCCGTCACCTACATCGTTCAGCGTGCCGCCGCACTCGCGGCGCTCTTCTACCTGCTGGCGCTGGCAGCCTATGTCCAGGCCCGGCTCAGTCAGGACTGGCCGCAGCGGCTGCTGTTGCTGGCTTTGGGCGGAGGCCTGGCGGGGCTGGCGTTTTTCTCCAAGCAGAATGCGCTGACCCTGCCGCTGGCCGGTCTGCTGGTGGAACTGGCTTTTTTCAATGTCTCCCGCAGACGCCTGGCCGGCATTCTGCTGGCAGGCCTGGCCGGCCTGCTGGCACTGTGGCTGTACTTCCGGCTGGCGCTGGGCCAGGATCTGCTGACGTTGGCCTCCGAGCTCACATTGGAGACCACCACGGTCTCGCGACTGCAATACTTTGCCATTCAGATGCCGGTGCTGTGGCTTTACCTGGGCAAGTTTCTGCTTCCCTTCAATCTGCACCTGGACTATGACATTCCTGTGGTGACGACTTTTTTCAATCCCGCCACACTGATGTATGCCGCCGCACACCTGGGCCTGATCGGGGCGGCCCTGGCTCTGCTCCGCCGCAGCCCGATGCTGGCCTTTGGGCTGCTGTTTTACTATACGGCGCATCTGATTGAATCCAGCATCATTCCCATTCGCGATTTTGCCTTTGAGCACCGCAACTACCTGCCCAATGCCGGACTGTGCCTGTTCAGTGCCTGGGTTCTGCTGAGCCTGCTGCCACGTTATCTGTCCGCCCGCCAGGTTGCCGCGCTGGCAACGGTGCTGTTGCTGACATTGGCCGGCCTGAGCTGGAGCCGGAATGAGCAGTGGCGTGACCCGGCGGCGTTTTTCCGGCATGAAGTTGCCATTCACCCGAATAATTTCAGGGCGCACAGCATGCTGGGCGAAAACTACCTGCGCCTGAATGATTTTGACAACGCGCTGAAGGCCTTCCAGCAGGCGGCACAGCTCTACGACCGCAGCGAGGACAAGCAAAACAATACCAAGGTGGCATTTTTTTCCAATTACATTCTCACGCTGGATGAGCTTGGCCATTACGAACAGGCCCTGAAAGTCATCGCCGGACTGGACCTGGCCGCCATGTCGGGCGCTGCACAGTCTCTGTTTCTGTCGCGGCAGGGCATCATCCACGCCAAGAGCAATCAGTTGCAGCTGGCGGAAGAAGACTTCACGGAAGCCCTGCGGCTCAATGCCAACAATCTTGATGCGCTGACCAACCAGGCCAAGCTGCTGCTGCTGACCGGCAGGCCGCAGGAATCACTGCAGATGTTTCAACGGGCCTATGCCGTCGATCCCAACAACCCCGAGGCCCTGATTGGTCTGGAATATTTCAGCAACAATCCCCCCGCCCAGTGACGCAGGGCAAGGCCGCTTTTTATTGGGAGGCCTGTCGAAGAACACCGCTTTGACCTTATGGAGTCCAGACGCTAAAATGCGACACCGGAGGTGAATCCCATGAATGACGAATCCGCCAAACGGGCGACTGTTTATTTTGAGCCTTCCCTGCATCAGGCCATTCGACTCAAGGCCGCACACACCAACCAGTCCATTTCGGCAATTGTCAATGATGCCGTGCGCTTTGCGCTGCGTGAGGACCAGGAAGACCTCGCGGCCTTCGACGAACGCATCGCAGAACCTGTGATGAGCTACGAAGCGCTGCTGAAGGATTTGAAAGCGAATGGCAAGTTATGAACTCGCCTTCAAAAAATCGCTGACCAGAGATCTGCGCAGCATCCCGAACGAAGATGTCATGCGCATCCTCGAACGCATTCAGGCCCTGGCACATGATCCTCGCCCACCGGGTTGCGAGAAATTGTCGGGGCAGGAGCGCTATCGTATTCGGCAGGGTGTTTACCGAATCGTGTATGAGATCGAAGACCGCCACCTGATGGTGCTCGTCGTGAAAGTCGGTCATCGCCGTAAAATTTACCGTCGTCCGTGATCGGACGATCACTCACGTCCGGAAGGTCCCTCCTCGTTATTGCGAGGTGATGCTGAAGGTGATGGGGCGGGTGTGGTGGAAGATTTCAGTGGGCTGGCTGCTCAGGGAATAGCCGACGAAGACCGAGAAATTCCTGCCATTGAGACCCGCATTGCGGCCGCGCAGATTCTTGATGATGTCGATGTCTTCCTGCGCATCCAGCAGGATGCTGGGACGGTAGGCCGGAAGCTGTGCAAGATTGCCGCTGAAGGCGATGAACTGGCCCGTGGCCGTCTTCACGAAGCGCTGGCCGTTATCGAGAATGGCCAACACGAACAGCGAGCCGGCGCGGCCGACATGTTCCGGCGCAATCCGGATGCTGGCGCTGACGGTGACGGCCTCATCGGCCCGGAATTGTGACCGGAACCCTTCCTGCAGGCTGCCGGTGGCGCCGCCGCTGAAGATGGCATTGCTGCCGGTGCCACTGAGGCTCTGCGCCCGTTTGAGCAGGGGCCTGGGGTTGTCGCTGATGGTGAGCCGGTAGTCACCCGTGGTGCCCTTGCAGGCCGTGGGCCGGTCGAAGGTGTTGGCCAGAATCAGAAAGTCGCCGGCAGGAAAGATGGCCGAGAGGCGTGCGTCGCAGTCGCCGGCGCCGTCGTCATCCAGGCCGAGCTCTTGCAGGTTTTCATCGACAATCAGAACCACCGCATCCAGCAAACCCGATTCCATCTGCAGGGACAGCGTTTGCTCGCTGTCCAGGTGCAACCGGAAGGCATCCACGAAACTGGTATCGATGCCGATATTCAATAATTCAAACATCCGGCAGTCGCCCTCGGTCAGCGCGCCGCTGATGACGGTATTGAGGCTTACTTCCGGCGTTTGACAGGTGCCGGGCGGCCCATAAATAGAGTTGGCGCCGGCGATGTCATCCACCTGCAGGGCATCGATGGCGCTCACCGCAGGCGCCATGATGGCGGGGCGGGTCGTCTCATGACCCAGGCCCAGCGCATGGCCCAGCTCATGCAGGGCCACCCGGCCAAAATCCATTTGCGGACGCAGCTTGCCATTATAGATGTCCCAGTTGATATTGCTGTTGAAAATGATGTCGGCCTGGCTGATGCGGCCAAAACCCAGTGACGAAGATGAACCCAGGCTGAAGGTGACGGCCAGCACGCCCTGACCGAAGTCATTGCCACAGGCACTGGAGCTGAAATTCACACCATTGCGGGCATCGCCACCACCACTGGGAAAACCGTTGTTGTTGGCCGTATTGCGACTGAAGCCCTGGCAGGGGTCCAGGAAACTGCGCATGATCAGAAAATCGAAGGCGGTGGCCTGTGACCACCGCGCCATGGCGTCTTCGAAGGCCACGCTCCAGCTCTGCCCGCTCGGCGCATTGCCGGTGATGCCGACATTGAACACGGTTTCACCAGCATCCCAGCGCGAGCCGGTAATATTGAAGCCGGCGGCGGGCAGCGGCAGCAGCAATGCCATGAGCAGCCCGGAAACAAGGCCGACTGCCGGGCGGGCCAGGAACGCGGTCATGGTGATGCTGGCTCCAGCAATTGACGGATTTCCTGCTTGAACTGCGCAGGGCTGAGATAGGTGTTGCCGGGCTCCGGCTGGCTGAGGCCGGCACTGCTGGTCCGGGCACTGCCCACGGCAGCCGGACCCGGGCCCTTGGCTTTCAGGGCTTTTTGCTTGAGAGCGCTCAGCTCGTCTGCCATGACGGCTGTCTCTGATTCTGGCTCTGTCGTGGCATAGACCCTGTCCTCACCCTGCTGATCCGGGTGAATCAGGTAGTGGCCCTGGGACCAACCCAGCAGAGGGTTGACATAGCCCTCGGCCAGGCTTTCCACAAAGTAGATGCCTCTTTCGCCGGGGACAGGCATATTCAGGTCGGACACGCTCAGCATCCTGTCGTTCATGCTGCCGCCGAGGAATCTCAGTTCGATCTGCTCGCCGGGATCGCCTCCCTTGACGACATCGGCAACACGGAAACGCACCCAGGTGTAGACCAGGCCGTCGCCGAGTTCATCGCTGCGAACCGCCGTCACCTCGCCTTCGAAAATGAGTTCAGCCAGATTGACCAGATCCGGCATGGAGAATTTTTGGATGGTGCTGGCGGCGGACACATTGTATAGACAAAGGCTGAGACAAAGGCCGAAACCGGCGCTGAACAAACAGCGGCGGGCACCGGAAAGCCTGCGTCCTGTGATCATCATGGCCTCATCTCTCTAATCAACTTACTCCGACCCCTTTGATCTCGCTGACCCCTTTGATCTCCGATCAACTTACTCTGACCCCTTTGATCTGGACCCCTTTGATCTGTAGCTGCCGTCCTGGACGGCGCGCCACCAGGTTTCATTGTCCAGATACCAGCGTACGGTTGCGGTCAAGCCCTGCTCAAAATCCACCTGGGGCCGGTAGTTCAGCTCCCGGGTGATCTTGCCGGCATCGATGGCGTAGCGCACATCATGCCCGGGGCGGTCACGCACGAAGCTGATGAGGCCGGCACACGGCTGTTGGCAGGCCGCCGGGCACGCCGGAAAACGGGCCGTGATTCCAGGGTCTTCCTGACACAATCGATCGACAATGTCGCACAATAATTTCACGGTGTCGATATTGGCCCATTCATTGTTGCCACCGATATTCCAGGTTTCACCGGCCAGGCCCTGCTCCAGAATCAATGCGATGCCCCGGCTGTGGTCATCCACGAACAGCCAGTCGCGAATCTGCCGGCCATCGCCGTAGATGGGCAGCGCCTTGCCGTTGAGAATGTTGAGCAGGCACAGGGGGATCAGTTTTTCCGGAAACTGCAGGGGGCCATAGTTGTTGGAGCAGTTGCTGGTGGTGACCGGCAGGCCATAGGTGTGGTGCCAGGCTCTGACCAGGTGGTCCGACGCCGCCTTGCTGGCGGCATAGGGGGAGTTGGGCGCATAGGGCGTGGTTTCGCTGAAGGCCGGGTCCAGCGGGCCGAGGGTGCCATAGACCTCGTCGGTGGAGACGTGATGGAATTTTTTGCCACTCAGGCCCGTGGCCGCCGCCTTCCATATCTTGCGCGCACTTTTGAGCAGGGTATAGGTGCCCAGGATATTGGATTCGATGAAGGCGTCGGGGCCGGTGATGGACCTGTCGACATGGCTCTCGGCGGCGAAATGCACCAGCGTGTCGATGCTGTTTGCCGCCAGCAAGGATTCCACCAGCGTGATGTCACAGATATTGCCCTCTACAAAGGTAAACCGGGGATCGGACATGGCCTGCTGCAAGTTCTGTTTGTTGCCGGCATAGGTCAAGGCGTCCAGCACGACCAGGTTGATCTGAGGATAGTGCTGCAAGCAGAAATTGACGAAGTTGGCACCGATGAAGCCGGCGCCGCCGGTAACGAGCATGTTTTTCATTCTTCAAATTCCAAATAGGGTCAGAGCCCATTTTATATATTAAGAGCAGCTCCGAAAATTCATTTTGCCTCATCCCCATAGGGGCACGGCGCGTCGTGTCTGCTCAGCTCTTTATTTTTAAAATGGGTTCTGACCCCATTACCTGTTGCAGCTCTTCCTGCCAGTGCTTGCCCCGGATGCGCAGGCATTCGCGCGTGCGGTGGCAGTCGAGGACGCTGTAGGCCGGACGGCGGGCGGCGGTCGGATAATCGGCGGTGCGGATGGGGAACAGCGGAATCCGGTTTTGCAGGCGCCCGCTGCGCAGGCCTTCGCGCTGAATGGCCCAGGCAAAATCATACCAACTGGCACAGCCCTGATCGGTCCAGTGGAAGATGCCGCCGGCCTCGGGTTTATCGACAAAATGCCAGATCACCGCCGCCAGGCTGGCCGTCGACGTGGGGGTGCCGATCTGGTCGGCCACCACATGCAGGCTTTCTTTGCTGGCCATCAGCCTCAGCATGGTGGTCACGAAGTTCTGGCCGTGCAGGGAATACAGCCACGCGGTCCGGATGATGGTGCTGTGCTCGGGCCGCAAGCGCAGCAGGGCTTCTTCGCCCGCCCGTTTGCTGTGCCCATAGACATTGAGCGGCGCCGCCGGATCGCCAGGCTCATAGGGCGTGTTTTTGCCGCCATCGAAGACGAAATCGGTGGAGACATGAATGATTCGGGTCGCGCCGCTGACCGCACGGGCCAGGTTTTCGATGCCATCGGCGTTGACGGCCTGGCAGCGCGCCGCTTCCTGCTCGGCCTTGTCCACCTGGGTGTAGGCGGCGGCATTGATGACGACATCGGGCCTGAGAGATGTGATCAGGGAACTCAGCTGACCGGCATCGGTGATGTCGCATTCTGTCGAATTCAATGCGTAGAGTGTGAATGCCGCAGGCACGCTTCTTTTCAATTGGCTGCCCAGTTGCCCTCCGGCGCCCAGCAGCAGGATGCGCGGGAGGGGCGAGGTCCGCAGGGGGACGCTGCCATCTGCTTTAGTCATAGCAGGGAGCCTCGGCCAGAGGGCTGGCCTTGCGGTCCTTGTCGGACAGGATGGGTGCCTCACCCGGGGCGATGGGCCATTCAATACCCAGCGCGGGATCATTCCACAGCAGGCTGTGTTCGTGCTCCGGGGCATAATAGGCGGTGCATTTATAGCTGACTTCCGCGCCGTCGCCGGTGACATAGAAGCCATGCGCAAAACCCGGCGGCACCCACAGGCCCAGTTTGTTGTCTGCGGACAGCGTGACACCCACCCACTGCCCGAAGGTGATGGAATGACGGCGCAGGTCCACCGCCACATCGAAGATTTCCCCTGCCACCACGCGGATGAACTTGCCCTGGGCCTGCTGCCGTTGATAGTGCAGGCCGCGCAGGATGCCCCTGCCGGATTTGCTGTGGTTTTCCTGGACGAAGCGCGCAGTGATGCCGGCCTGCGCAAAGACATCCTCGCGCCAGGTTTCCATGAAGAAACCCCGATGGTCGCCGAAGACCCTGGGGGTGAACAGCAGAACGTCCGGCAGGCTGGTGTGTGACAGTTTCATTTCGTCCGGTGCTCCCGCAGCAGGCGCAACATGAAAAAGCCGCGATAGTCGCCGAAAACCCTGAGTGTGAACCGTCTCATTGTTGTGTCTATTGCTCCCGCAGCAGGCGCAGCATGAAAAAGCCGCGATAGTCGCCGAAAACCCTGAGTGTGAACCGCCTCATTGTTGTGTCTATTGCTCCCGCAGCAGGCGTAGCAGATAGTCGCCGTAGCCGCTCTTGGCCAGGGGCTGGGCCAGTGCATGCAGTTGCCCGGCATCGATATAGCCCAGCCGCCAGGCTATTTCCTCGACGCAGGCAATTTTCAGGCCCTGCCTTTCCTCCAGCACGCGGATGAAATTGGCGGCATCCAGCAGGGAGCCGACGGTGCCGGTGTCCAGCCAGGCGGTGCCACGGTCGAACAGTTCGACATTGAGCGTGCCCTGCTCCAGATAGACCCGGTTGAGATCGGTGATTTCCAGTTCGCCACGGGCAGAAGGTTTGATGGTTCCGGCAATATCGATGACACTGTTGTCATACATGTAAAGCCCGGTGACGGCATAGTTGGAACGGGGCTTTTGCGGCTTTTCTTCCAGGTGGTCGGCCTTGCCATTGGCATCGAAGGATACCACACCATAGCGCTCGGGGTCGTTGACATAGTAGGCGAAGATGCTGGCGCCGTAGTCCCGAGAGGCCGCCTGTTGCAATTTGGCCTCCAGGTTGCTGCCGTAGAAGATATTGTCGCCCAGGATCAGGCAGGCCGGATCCTTGCCGATGAAGTCCGCGCCAATGATAAAGGCCTGGGCCAGACCCTCGGGCCGGGGCTGTTGGGCATAATGCAGGGCAATGCCCCACTGAGCGCCGTCACCGAGCAGGGCCTGATAGGCCGCGGCATCGTGGGGTGTGGTGATGATCAGGATGTCACGGATGCCGGCCTGCATCAGCGTGGCCAGCGGGTAGTAGATCATGGGCTTGTCATAGATGGGCAGCAGTTGCTTGCTGACCGTATGGGTAATCGGGTGCAGCCGGGTGCCGGTGCCCCCGGCCAGGATAATGCCTTTGGTCATTTTCTCCACTCTGCCATCTTGTGTGATTCCCGTTCCGCGTCATTCCCGCGTAGGGCTGACGCCCGTCATGCCTGCCTGCAAGGTCGGCAGTTCATCATAAAAACTGGTGCTGGCCCGGAAGCCGGTGGCTTGCGCGAAGTCGTCGCCGGCATGGCAATCGTCGTCGAACAAAGTGTGGTAGCTGTTCCAGCCGAAACCGCTGTTCAGGCCGGTGCCGCGCGCCAGCAGCTCACCCAGACCGGCGGCAATATAATACATGAACTGCGGCAGATACCAGCGCTTTCTGGCTTTTCCCAGGCTCGCCCGGAGGGCATCCTCGATGGCCTTGAGCCGATAAATCCGGCCGTCCGACAAGGTGTAGACCCGGCCATAACAGGCGGGGGTCGTGGCGGCCTTTATGATGGCCTCGCACAGGTCATCGACACCGATCATTTCCAGCCGGCCCGCGTGGGGTGGCAGCGGGGGCGCCAGGCCTTTTTGCTGGAGCTTCATCCAGGCCCTCAGGTTGCCCTTCATGCCCGCACCATAGACGGCAGTGGGACGCAGGCAGCACACCTGAATCCGTCCTGCCTGGTGTGCGGCCAGCAACAGCTTCTCCGCCGCCAGTTTGCTGTTGCCATAGTGGCTCCTGGGCGTGGCCGCCTTGACGCTGCTGATGAACACGAACTTTTTGACATCGGCCGCGATGGCCGCCGTCAGCAGCCGCCCGGTGCCATCGACATTGCTGTCCCACAGTTGTCTGGGCTGGCTGTGAATGACGTGGGCCTGCCCGGCCAGATGAATGATCAGGTCCTGGCCCGCGCACGCGGCGGCCAATGTGGCAGGCTGGTCCAGGTTTGCTGTAAGCACCCGCAGGCCCGGCCCACGCAAGGCCGGAGCCGCATCCGCTCGCCGGCTCAGGGTGGTGACAATAAAGCCCTGCATCAGCAGATGGGGCAGCAGATGTCCGCCGATAAAACCGCTGGCGCCGGTCACCAGAACCTTTATGCCCGCTCCTGCGTGCCTGTTGATGGCATCACTGCCGGCATCCGTCATGCTGCTCATGTGGCGCTCACAACCATTTCCAGCCATGGCTGTTGAAGAAGCGGATGCCGGAGTGCATGAAGTACAGGATGTGCCTGAGCCCCTTGCCCGCACTGTTGCCGCCGAAATGCTGGATTTTCATGCCCGGCAGCCAGGCCAGCTCACCGTGTCTGCGCAATGTCAGCGACAGCGCGAAGTCTTCAAAATACAGGAAGTACTTTGCATCGAAGCCACCGACCGCATGCAGTGCCGCCGTCCGGCACAGCATGAAGCAACCGCTGAGCAGCGGCACATCGAGCAGCGCGTCGGCGTCCGCGCTGTGTGCCCTGTGAGCGTCCAGCAGGTCTTTCATGACATAGGCATCCAGCCGTTTGTGAAAGCATTTTTGCAGCCAGGCTCCAGCAAAACCCCGCAGCAACAGGGTCAGCACACTGGGGTAGCGCTTGCACAGGTAATGGGGCTGCTGCTGCGCGTCGGTGGCCGCCGGGGCCACGGCGACCACGGCGGGATTGGCCTCCAGGTAGCGAATACCCCTGACCAGGGCCTCGGCATCGAGCAGCACATCGGGATTGAGGATGAGATGATAGCGGGCATGGCTGTCGTCGATCAGCAGATTATGGGCACGCCCATAGCCAATGTTGCCCTGACCGCAGACAAGACGGGCCGGCACGGGGATACTGCCCGTTTTTTCCCCTTGTTCGAGAATGCCCTGCAGGAGTTCACGCTGCCCGCCGTTGTCCACGATGCCCAGGCTTATCTCTGGAAAAGCTTGCGCTTCTCTTGTTTCGACGAGGCCATCGATGGCAGTGGCGAGGCTGGCGAGGGCAGCGGCAAAATCCTGTGGCTCCACCTGATGGGTGACGATGGAAATGCTGAGCAAGGGCAAGGTGCCCGCTTGCCGGGCCGGGCTTGAATCCGGGTTTCCGTCCTGGCGTGCACGGAAAGTTGAGGCTGTCTGCATTTTTTACTGTTCGGGTACCAGGCGGTCACCGAAGGGCGTTCTGACGACCCGCATGCCGGGCGGCACCTCGCTGTCGGGGATGGTCACCGGTTGAAAATTGCTCAGGCGCTCGGCGCGGGCGGCCTGCCTCTGGGCGCGGGCGGCGCGTTCCTCCTCGCTGATCTGGGGCACTATCTGGGGTTCGCCGCTGAAGGGGTTCAGGATTGCCGCTCTGGTCCCCTCCGTCGCTTCCGGGGTTTGAAAAGCTCCGCCGCTTTCGCTCTGCTCGCCCGCGTCCACCTCTGATGCGTCATTGGCCGCCAGCTGCCGGCTGGGTATGGGCTCGGCGGTGGACAGGGTCAGCACCGCGATATTGCCCGCCTCCGAACATGACACGCCCTTGTCCCTGGCGTCGACACAGGCCTCGGTTTCCGGCAATTGCAATGACAGGCTGCGACTGCCGACATCCATGACGCGATACCCGGCATGGCCCGGCAGCTGGCTGCTCTCGCCCTTTTTGCCGCGCACCGTGAGCACCTGGCCATCGCGGCTCAACAGGATGCTGTGGTATTCATCGCCAAAACGGCCGGTGCCCTGCAGGGTAAAGGCCGGATTCGTGTTGCCGGCCGCGTCACCGCGCCGGGTGGGGCCCTGCACCCGTCTCGGGGTATTGGCTTCGGTGTCTTCAAACAGATTGAGTTGCGGCTCCTGGGCGCTGACCTGCGCAACCAGCGTGGGAAAACCTGACAGGAGCGCCGACAAGACAAAGGCTGAACGATTTTTGATGAACATGGCAGTCCCTCCCGGACGACTCTGCATGGCTGCCAACTATAGTACGTCCAGAGGGTGGCAGACAACTGCTTATTTTTCAGGACCGTCACCCCCGCGCAGCAGGGAGCGGCTGAATCCCCGCACACCTCGCCACGCATCCCTGAGTCCGACAGGCTTTAAGCGGCAACCACTGCTTTGATTTCTTCCATGTCATTTGCGGCAATGCCGATATTTTCACGGTTCACAAAATCAATGACATTTTTGTAAACCGTCTTTCTCTTTCCGGCTTCATCTTCAGAAAACATTTCGTCGCCCATTTTCGTTACGAAGTCCTCCAGCGCCTTCACGAGCAAATTGAAGTCACTACCCTTGTAGTTGCTGTCAACATACCAGGCACGAAAGCCCTTCAGCTTGAAGCCGACATAATCACTGAAGTCTTCATTCCAAAGAACCGTCAAAAAAGGATCAATCCTGTCTGCTATCGCCAGAAAATCATCCGCAAGATATTCAACGCAATCAATGCTGGAATAGTAGCAGGCGCATTTAGTGAACTCGACGGACAAATCAACGCCAAAATCGGCTTTCAAGGCCTCTTTGAGTTTGTTCATTTTTGCCACCTCACTGTGTCATACCGTTCATTGTAATTATCGGGCAGGCTATCATTGTCAAAAGCACATTTGAGTAATTCCCAGTTAAAAATTTCTCCAGTGTCACCACCCTCGTCCATGTTTACATAAATCGCAAAGACCGCCCCCTTTGGAAAAGGATTACGAGCCACTACACAGGCCATTCCCGGCTTGTATTTATAAATATAGGCCGGTTTTGTAATGTAAATCAAAACGGATTTGTCACCATCTTCCTTTAGATGTGGCCTCTTTAGACCTTGAAATACCGCATGCGCGTCTCTGATTCCCCTGGAATCATCAACTTCCGTTGAATGCCTTTCATAATAGCCGATGTTATTAACCGGCGGAGGATATCCACAGACGTTGTAGTACATCTGATAGATCCTATGGGTAGAGGCTATCTCACCGAGCTTCCCGACTATGCCTCTATCGACCCGCAGTCTGACTTCTTTATCTGGATCCCAGGGTGATGGAGCAATAACCTGCTCGACGTTCCTCTTGTTTGCTGCCATGCCAATCCTGATTAAAAAATGGCAAATTGCAAAAATCTGCCGTCTGATTCAGCTTGTCGATTTCTCTTGGCAGTATAGCCGTATAACGCTGTTTCTCTCTGAATATTTTGTTCCGTTTGTTTCAGCATACCCGATTGTACTCGCAGCAAGGCAAAA
>JAVVEZ010000074.1:0-17037 GCA_032250895.1 Pseudomonadales bacterium
TGTATCAGGATCGGGAAGAAGCTTTTAGATGGGGTTTACTGACCGCTTACGCTTTGCTAGGCTTCTTAGCCAATTACAGGCACTCCGACTACATACGGGGACAGCCCTTGCGGGTGACGCCGTGCGAAATGTTTGTAGTTCTTCGCAAATGGTTAGGTTTCTTCGACTGACTGAAGCCATAGCTCGCAGCCTCGCAGAACCTCATCAACGAATTCATCAAGCTGAATTAGCAGCCCATTGCCAGATACTACACAATAATGAATGCTGTAATTCGGATGCCCAGGCTCAATGAACATAATATGCTCGTATGGGTCTTTTTGCCTCTGGCTACGTCCTTGGTGCAGCAACGCACAACGGAAACCATAGCAGGACTGTCCTGACCGTGGGTTTTCTCGTCCTCGTTTCTCGGAAAGCCTTGGGCGAACCCATTGCTCATACCAAGCGGCATATCGCTCACCCGTTGCTATACCATTCTCGGCACCCAATGCACCTGCAATATCGGGAATAGCCAGCGCACTCATCAAGGCAACGTAGTACAGCTTTGCGTCAACAGACGTCCGTGTTTGGGATATGAGAGTACGCATATAGAAGCCTAACATTTATATATAGTGTGCACGCACACTTTTACACTATCATGCCGGAAAAGCTAAGCCGCAATTCCCTGAATTGCAAGGGATTATTGTCCGTGGACTGCGCTACCCTCCTGGAAACCGTGCATGTCACGCCATTTAGATAGTGAGTTTCTCACTATCTCTGCCACTGACAAAATAGGCCATTGAAAAACAGAGATTAATTCTCTGAGCGCCGGAAAAACCGTGCACGTTCCAATAACAAACCGTGCAAAACCACAATCCAGACTATCACTGACAGCATCAATGGCTCTGAACACAGAGGTAGCCATGCCCAGTCCCTTCTTGAACGCGCTGCGGGCCGATATGCGCTTGCGAGATTGCAGCATCCGGACGGAAAAGACCTACTTCGAATGGATCAGGCAGGGAAGCAAAAAGGAACATTCACTATCAAATGTCAGCGCTGGGCCACTTCAGTTCAGCAGGGGTTTATAGGCAACAGACCTGAAGCCGGAGGTTCGGACAGCGGGGCGGGGGCTCCGGGGGCTTCTGAGGGCAGGACGCCCGAAGAGAGTCTTCAGGGATGAACTTGTAGCGTCCCCCGGAGATCCTGCGCCGCTGCCCGGACCCTTCACTGAACCTGCATGACATAAGGTTTCCCGGCTGGAGCCCCGCCTTCGCGGGGATGACCTACACCGCGCAGATTGCCGGAGTTGACGTGAGGGTGGACCCCCGCCTGCGCGGGGATGACGTGGGGTAACGCGGGATGACGCAGTCCTGTGTGGATGACACAGGACTGTGTCGGGATATGGCTCTGCGGGTTATGCCAGGGTGCCGAGCCATTCGGCCAGTGCCCGGCCGACGGCGTGGGGCGACATCTCCTGCACATAATGACTGCCGTAGACCATGACTTCCTTTTGATTCTTGAACTCACGGACATAGTCGAGCAGCATCTGATTGGCCAGGATGGCACCGGGGTTGGCACGCACGAACAACTTCGGAATCCGGCTGTCACTGTGCAGCCATTCGGTGTAGCTCATCACCAGTTCCTGGGTGTCGGCAGGCTTGCCGCCCAGGGGCAGTTCCCGGGGCCATTCCAGCGTGGGTCGGCGGCTCTCGCCGGGTGTCAGATAGGGGCGCCGGTATTCGGCTTTGTCCGCTTCGCTCAGGTAGTAGCCAAGGCCGCCGATCAGCAACTGCTCGACGAAAACATTGTTTTGGAGTACGGCCTGCTCCCCGGCCGGGGAGCGGAAGGTGGCGAAGGGTCCCTGGGTCGGTTCCGGTGTCTGCGGAAAAGACCGCGGCCGCAGAATCGCCTCCATGAAGGCGAGTCCGCGCACGCGCTCCGGGTGGCGCTCGGCATAGCTCAGACCAACGCCGGAGCCCCAGTCGTGAATGACGAGCACCACCCGTTCCGTGGCACCGATGGCTTCGAACAAGTCGAACATATAGTCGCGGTGCACCGCAAACTTGTAGGCGCCGGCGCCACTGTTCGGCAGGGGATCGGAATCACCCATGCCGATCATGTCCGGCGCAATGCAGCGGCCAAGATGCTGCACATGCGGAATGACGTTGCGCCACAGATAGGACGAGGTCGGATTGCCATGCAGGAAGATGATCGGGTCGCCACTGCCTATCTCGTAATAGGCCATGTCGAGATCGCGGACACGCACCTTGCGCTTCTGCGAGGCCCAGTCCGGAGACTGCGCCTGCGCCTTTTCCGCCCTGAATGCCAGCGGCGCCGCTGCGGCCCCACCCAGCGCCAGGCTACCCTGCAGCAGATTGCGTCGACTGAACTTGAACATTTTTCATCTCCCCCTCAGGTGAATCGAGTGGTCAAAGAATAACGATGATTGTTCCGCAGGTCCACTGCCATATCAACCATGTCAGGGCGTGCCCGAATCCGGCAATGCCAGCGCCACCAGGCCACTGCTGCCACCCGCGCTGACGGCCATCACCAGATACTGCCTGCCCCGATACAGGTAGCTGACCGGCGTGCCGGTCTGGGTGCCGGGCAGACTCAATTCGGCGATGATCTCCCCTGTCTTCTTGTCATGGGCGCGCAAGACCGGACCGCCGCCGATGCCCTCGCCGGCAAACAGCAGGGTCGGCGTCAGCAGCAAACCGGCCCGGGTCGGCACCCCGGTTCTGGGCAGCGTGATGCCAGCCAGTGCCGGATGCCGGGCGACCTCCGGCGGGGTATCGGCATTGGCAATCTGCCACAGCTGTTCGCCGCTGTTGAGGTCGATGGCAGTGATTCGTCCCCAGGGTGGTTTGACCAGGGGCAGGCCATCCACGTTCAGGGCGGCCCCCCCGCCCTGAATATAACGCACCGTGGAAGCCTCGCCACCGGGAACCATGGCCATGATGGAAACCGCCGTGCGCGAGGGGACATAAAGAATGCCGCTTTCCGGATCGTAGGCACCGCCCTCCCAGTTGGAACCACCGGTGGCCGAAGGCATGCTCAGGGTGCCGATGGTGCCATCGGGGGCCTGCGCCAGCGACGGCGGCGTGTACAGCGGCCCACCCCGGTACGGCTTGATCACCGCCTTCGCCTTTGCCAGCAACTCCGGCGTGAAATCGTTCAGATCGCTCTCAGAAAAGCCCTGGCGATCATAGGGTGCAGGCCTGCTGGGAATGGGCTGGGTCGGCGAGCTCCATTCACCGGGCACATCGCTTTGCGGCACGGGCTTTTCTTCTATGTTCCACACCGGCACCCCGGTCTCCCGGTCAAAAACATAGGCCATGGCCTGCTTGGTGAGTTGCACCACCACCTTGCGGCCGTCCGGCAGATCCGCCAGGATGGGCGCGGAAGGGTTGTCCCAGTCCCAGATGTCATGATGAATGATCTGGTAATGCCACTTCTTTTCCCCACTGCGGTAATCCAGCGCCACCAGAGAGTTGGCAAAGAGATTGGCGCCCGGCCGGTCGCCCCCGTAGTGATCGCCGGTGGCCGCTTCCACCGGCAGGTAGACCAGGCCCAGTTCCGGATCGGCGGACATCGGCGCCCATACCCCGGCATTGCCGGTATAGTCGGCAGAGTTTTCCAGCCAGCTGTCGTAGCCTTCTTCGCCCGGCGCCGGAATGGTATGAAAGGTCCACAACAACTCGCCGCTGTGGGCATCATAAGCACGTATATCGCCCTTCACATTCGCGGCCGAAACCGGGCGCATGCTGATCAGGTGAGAAGCCCCCACGATCACCACATCGTCGACGACCAGGGGCGGAAAGGACAACCCGATATCCAGATCTTCGCGCCCCGGCCCCGTCCGCAAGCCCGCCTGCAGGTCAACCCAGCCACCTGCCCCGAAGCTTTCCACCGGCAGGCCGGTGCGGGCATTGAGCGCCACCAGGAAATAGCCCGGCGTGACCGTGAAAATCACCTCCTGCGCGCCATCACTCCAATAGGCCAGGCCCTTGCCGGAGCCCTTGCGCGGGGCCTTGTCGAAGCGCTCCCCCTCCTGGGGCCGCCACAGCCACAACAACTGGCCGCTGCCGGGGTCGAGCGCGACGATGTCCCGCTGCACGCCCGCCGTCAGGTAGAGCGTGTCATTCACCATCAGCGGCGATGTGAGGTTCAGGGCCTCGGCACGGGGCCCGAAATTGGCCGTGCTGAAAAACCAGGCTTCCTGCAGTTGCCCGGCATTGTCGGCAGTGATCTGATCGAGGGGAGAATAGCGCCGTGCGGCCAAATCACCATTGTAGTGTTGCCAGGGCACGGAGGGCACTGCCTGATCCGCCGGGTCCGCCATCCTGATGATGACATCATCGAGCTCGGCCAGCGTCAGTACCCGCTGTGGCACCGCCACGCCGGCCAGTCTCAATACCTGGGTGCTGAGCTCAAGATACTGGGCCGCACTGAGGGAGCCGGGATTGTCTGCCGGCATGCTGGTTTTCAACTGCTGGTACAGCTCTCCGGCACGGCGCCCCAGCCAGTCCCTGCGCAGGCGGTATTCCAGCTCAATCGGGATATGGCAGCGGGCGCAGGCATTCTGGAAGGTGTCCGCCGGGGGTACCGGCGTACCGGTCTGGGCGGCCACCGGCATCACCAGCAGCAGGGACAACAACAAAGCAGTCAATAAGCCGTGACCTGTCATTTCTTTCCCCCGTTCTGTCAGATCCGGCACACTGCCGCTCTGCAACCGTATTCAACCAGGTCCGCCCGGTGTTCAGCCAATCTTGATCGCCCGCGCCTCATGAATCCTGTCGTACCACTGTGCCGGGCCGGTCTGGTGCACCGAGGTGCCGTTGACATCCACGGCCAGGGTGACCGGCATGTCCTGCACCTCGAATTCGTGAATGGCTTCCATGCCCAGGTCGGCGAAGGCCACGACCCGGGACTTGCGGATGGCCTTGGAGACCAGGTAGGCGGCGCCGCCCACCGCCATCAGATACACCGCCTTGTGCTTCCTGATGGCATCGATGGCCACCTGTCCGCGTTCGGCCTTGCCGATCATTCCCATCAGCCCGGTGTATTCCAGCAAGGGTTCGGTAAACTTGTCCATCCGGGTGGCGGTGGTGGGGCCCGCCGGCCCCACCACTTCGTCACGCACCGGATCGACCGGGCCAACATAGTAGATAAAGCGATTTTTCAGATCGACACCCGCCGGCAAGCCCTGGCCACTCTGGAACAGCTCCAGCATGCGCTTGTGGGCGGCGTCGCGGCCGGTCAGCATCCGGCCCGACAACAGCAGGGTTTCCCCCGGCTGCCATTGCTGAATCTCGTCCCGGGTCACGGTGTCCAGATTGACCCGCCGCGCCGTGGGCCCGGCATCCCAGGTAACCTGCGGCCAGTCGGCCAGCCGCGGCGGGTTCAGTTGCGCCGGACCACTGCCATCGAGGACAAAGTGGATGTGGCGGGTGGCGGCGCAGTTGGGAATCAGCGCCACCGGCAGGGAGGCGGCGTGGGTTGGATAGTCCCTGATCTTGACATCCAGCACGGTGGTCAGCCCGCCCAGGCCCTGGGCGCCTATGCCCAGGTCGTTGACCTTGTCCATGATTTCCAGGCGCAGCTCCTCGATCCGGTTGCGGGGGCCACGGACCCGCAGTTCGTCGATGTCGATCGGGTCCATCAGGGCTTCCTTGGCCAGCACCGCCGCCTTTTCGGCGGTGCCACCGATACCGATGCCCAGCATGCCGGGGGGGCACCAGCCGGCGCCCATGGTGGGCACCGTTTTCAGCACCCAGTCGACGATGCTGTCACTGGGATTGAGCATGGCCAGCTTGGCCTTGTTTTCCGAACCGCCGCCCTTGGCGGCGACGGTAATGGACAGCCTGTCACCGGGGACGATGCGGGTGTGGATCACCGCCGGCGTGTTGTCGCCGGTATTTTTCCTGGCCCCGGCAGGGTCGGACAGAATGGAGGCCCGCAGCACATTATCGGGATGGGTATAGGCCTGCCGCACCCCTTCGTTGATCATCTCTTCCAGTCCCATGTCCGCCTGCCAGCGCAGGTCCATGCCCACCTCGACAAACACGGTGACGATCCCGGTATCCTGGCAGATGGGACGCTTGCCCTCGGCACACAGGCGGGAATTGATCAGGATCTGGGCCATGGCGTCCTTCGCCGCCTGGGACTCTTCCCGCTCATAGGCCCGGTTCACCGCCTGAATGAAATCCAGGGGATGATAGTAGGAAATATACTGAAGTGCGTCGGCGACGCTCTGGATCACATCTTGCTGCCGAATGTCGGTCATGGGACTGGGGACTCCTTGTTTCTTGCACAGTTACGCAATGCACGGGCAAAGATTATGGGATAGAATGCTGCGTCAGCGAGTCTACCATGTATTGGCAATTGCATGAGTGCCGACACAAAAGTACCAACACAAGAGTACCGACATGAATCAGACGATAAGGACATATTTTCTCTGCCTCTGCGCATCCCTGTTATTCGCCGGCAGCAGCTACGCCAGCGCCGACTTCACCGTGCTGTTCCTCGGCGACTCCCTGACCGAGGGTTATGGTCTGGAGGAAGAGCAGTCTTTCCCCAGCCTGATCGCCGAACGTCTGGCTGCAGACGGCTATGACGGGGTCAAGGTGATCAATGCCGGCATCAGCGGTTCCACCTCCGCCAGCGCTCTCAGCCGCCTGCAATGGTATATTCGGGCCAAGCCCGATCTGATGATTCTGTCATTGGGCGCCAACGACGGCCTGCGCGGTCTCAGCACCGAGAATATGAAAAAGAACCTGATCGAGACCATCGAGCATGCCCGGCAAAACGGCATCGAGGTGGCCCTTACCGGCATGTTGATTCCGCCGAATTACGGCCCGCAATACAGTGCCGACTTTGCTCAGGTGTTTCCGGATCTCGCGGAAAAATATCAGCTGCCCTTCCTGCCTTTTCTGCTGGAAGGCGTCGCCGGCATCACCGAACTGAACCAGGGTGACGGCATTCATCCCAACGTGGAGGGAACCAAAATCGTGGCCCATACGGTCTATGAATTTCTGAAACCTCTGTTACCGCAGTCATAGGACCTCGCCGTCCCTGGGTATTTATGATTTTAGAAATCAAGAATCTGTGCAAAACCTTTCAGACTGCGGCCAATCTGGAACCCATCGAAGTGTTGAAAAACCTCAACCTGGAAATGGAAGAGGGGGAAAGCCTGGCCATTCTCGGTCAGTCCGGCAGCGGCAAATCGACCCTGCTGACTCTGCTGGCCGGGCTGGACAGCCCCACCTCGGGTTCCATCGTGCTGAACGGGCAGGACATGCAGGGTCTGAATGAAGAGGCACTGTCAAAATTTCGCGCCCAGAACATCGGCATCATCTTTCAGCAGTTTCATCTGATGTCGCATCTGACCGCGCTGGAGAATGTTTCCCTGCCGCTGGACTTGTTCAAAGACCCGCAGGCCACCCACAAAGCCGCAGAAGCGCTCGGTCAGGTCGGTCTCGACAAGCGCCGGGACCACTTTCCGCATCAGCTCAGCGGGGGGGAATGCCAGCGCGTCGCCATTGCCAGGGCCATGGTGGTCAGACCCAGTATTCTGCTGGCCGACGAGCCCACCGGCAACCTCGACAGCAGCACCGGTGAAACGGTCTCCAGGATGATTTTTGATCTGGTCAAAAGCCAGGGCATGACCCTGCTGTTCGTCACCCACAACGAACAACTCGCCTTGCGCTGTGCGCGCCAGCAACGTCTGCAGGGAGGCAAATTCCTCTGATGCTGTGGCTGCGACTGGCGTACAAGGAGATCAGCAACAACTACCGTTTCAGTCTGTTTTTCATTCTGAACCTCAGCATCGGCCTGATCGGCTTCATCGCGCTGGACTCCTTCAAGACCTCGATTGAAAAACACCTGGAAAACAATTCCAAATCCATCCTGACGGCCGATGTGCAGATATCCTCCCGCTTTCCCCTGACCGGGGCCGAAACCGGTCTTGCCGAGGAACTGTTCACGACCCCGTTTGAAACCTCTGACCAGATTACCTTTCTGTCCATGGTGGCGGGCAAGGGCAACTCCCGCATGAGCCAGCTGATCGGCATCGATACCGCCTATCCCCAGTATGGGGACATCGTGCTGCGCAACGGCGGTTCGGTGCTGGCCAACGATGCCCGCCAGCAACTGGTCGGCAGTGATAGTGTCTGGGTAGCCCACGACCTGATGGTGATCCTCGATCTCAAGATCGGGGACAGTCTGAAGATCGGCGAGAAGGAATTTGTGATTGCCGACGAAATCCTCGAAGATCCCAGCAACACCATCTCGGCGACCACCAATTTCCCCTCCATTTATATGGGGCTCGACCAGATTGCCGAGACCGGACTGATTCAATTGGGCAGCCGCATCTCCTATCACCGCTATTACAAGTTTGCGGACGCCATGAATCTGGACAATCTGGAACAGGATTACCGGGACAGGCAGCAGGAAGTCTTTCAGGATTCGCGCCGCGTCAGTCTCACCACCCACCAGGAAGAGAGCGAGGATCTGGGCCGGATCCTGGGTTACATGAATGATTATCTGGGCCTGATTGCGCTGATCGCCCTGTTTCTGGCGGGCGTGGGCGCCGCCTATCTGTTCCGCAATTTTTTCACCAGCCGCTTCAAGGACATGGCCGTGCTGATGTGTCTGGGCGCCACGCCCAGGGAAGCCTACAAGATGACGCTGGTGCAGATCGTGCTGCTGGGCGGCGTCAGTGCGCTCATCGCCAGCGCCATCGCCTGGCTGGCATTGCCCCTGCTGCCGATTCTGTTCGAGGGCTTCCTGCCGCGCGGTTTCAGCAATGGCATGGATGGCAGCAGCCTGGTCCTGGCCCTGTTCATGGGCACCGGCGGCAGCATCGTCTGCTGTCTGCCCATTCTGTCGAAAATCTATGACCTGAACCCCATCGGTCTGTTTCATGAAAACGTCGAGCCCAGTCACAGCAAGGCCGGCCACTGGCAGCGGCATGCACTGAGCTATGCACCGATTCTGCTGACCTTCTGGGGCCTGGCCATCTGGCAGGCACATTCCTTCCAGGTCGGCAGCATTTTTGTCGCGTCCTTCCTGGTGGCCATTTTCCTGCTGGGCGGCATCGCCTGGCTGATCCTGCGCAGCTGTGCCTCATTCACGACCGCTTCCACCGTGACCCGAAAGATTGCGCTGCGCAATTTGAGCCGCAATCGCCTGGGCGCCATCTCCTGCTTCCTGGCCATTGGTCTGGGTTCCCTGCTGATCAATCTGATTCCTCAGATCCAGAAAGGCCTGCAACAGGAAATCACTCAGCCGACCAATTTCACCGTGCCGGATTTCTTCATGTTTGATATCCAACCGGATCAGGTCGAACCGCTGCAAGCCCTGCTGAAGGAGAGAAACTACAGTCTCTCCTTTATCTCACCCATGATCCGGGCCCGGCTCGACGAGGTCAACCGGAACGCGGTTGACAGGCCTCTTGACATCGGTGACGAGCAGTTGCGCCGCCGCCGCATGCTCAATCTCACCTACCAGGATGGTCTGAAGAATTCGGAAAGCCTGGTGGCGGGTGAAATGGTTGAAGGCTCCTGGGATTTCAATTCGGAACAGTTGCCCGGCATTTCCCTGGAGGAAAACTTTGCCGAGCGGATGAATCTGAACATCGGCGACACCATGACCTTCGACGTGGAAAGCGTGCCCATCACCGGCCGCATCATGAACACCCGCCGGGTCGACTGGAACAGTTTCCAACCCAATTTCTTTGTCTCCTTTCAGCCGGGTGTGCTGGACCCGGCACCCAAGACCTTTGTCGCCGCCATCAGCAACGTGGTGCCGGAAGACCGCTTGCCCGTACAGAACAGCATCGTGCTGGCGCTGCCCAATATTTCCATCATCAATGTCACCGAGATCGTCCGCAGGATGCTGGAGATCACCGACCAGATCAGTTGGGCCATCAAGGTGATGGCCTACCTGTCCATCTTTGCCGGCCTGGTGGTGCTGTTCTCGATTGCCCGCTATGAAGTCAAGTCCCGCTTCTGGGAAATCAATCTGCTGAAGATTCTTGGAGCCAGTTTCGGCGATGTGAAATCCATCGTGCAGATCGAATTTGGCATATTGGGTTTTTTTGCCGCGCTGGCGGGCGTCACCATGAGCCTGGCCATGTCCTATGGCATTTCCTATTTCATTTTCGACAGCCTGTGGGGGTTTTCCTGGGGCATCACCGCGTTCAGCATCGTCGCCATCAGCGCCCTGAGTGTCCTCACCGCACTGGTCGCCACGCTCTCCGTGCTGAAACAGAAGCCGCTGGAGTTGTTGCGGGCGGTGTAAAACAAACGCAAGAAAATGATGCCCCATCCTGTCTGGTTCTTTTGACCATGACCAAACAAGGAGAATGCCATGATTGTTTCTCTTGGCTCTACTACCCCCAGCAACGAAAGTATCCAATCGAAAGGACTGATCCCCGCCGCCGTGATGGCCAGCATGCTGTTGTTTGCTCCAGCCCCGACACTGGCCGAAGCAGACACCTACAGCATCGATCCAGAGCATTTTTCCATCAGTTTCGAGGTCATGCACCTGGGCTACGCCAGGGTCCTTGGCCTGTTCACGGACGCATCAGGTACCTTTCTCTACGATGAAGCAAGCAATGAGCTCAGTTCGGGCACGGTGACCATTCAGAGCAAGAGCGTGTTCAGCAACCACAAGGAACGCGACAACCACCTGCGCAGCGGCGACTTTCTCAATGCCAGAAAATATCCCGAGATCACATTCACCATGACGAACTTCGAGGCCACCGGCGACAAGGGCGGCAAGCTGACGGGCGATCTGACACTGCTCGGGAAAACCCATCCTGTCACGCTGGACCTAAGCTTCAACAAGGCTGCGGACTATCCCTTCGGACACGGCAAATACACCCTTGGAATCTCTGCGCAAACGAGCATTCAGCGCAGTCAATGGGGTATCAACTACGGACTGGACATGGTGGAAGATGACGTGAAACTGCGCTTCGAACTGGAAGCCATCCGGGACTGAACCTGTTGCCACCTGGCCGGGCCGGAAATGCGAATTGAGCGGGCGGATACCAGGAGCCTGTCGGACTCCTAGTGTCGTGTCTATCCTCCACACAGCTGGGCAGATCATGTTAGATTCCACACCTGCGGCGCCAAGCCAGGCTATACGGCCACTCTAACCTTCCCATCAATAGCATTGAAATCTGCCTGGATTGTCCCCATTACCTCACTGGTCCTTGGTCATTCTTTGGTCATTCTTTGGTCATTCTTTGGTCATTCTTTGTGAGGTAGTTGCAGCCGTGATGAGAATTGCGCTTTTTCTGGGCACCAACATCGCCATCATTGCCCTGATTTCCATTATCTTCCAGCTGTTCGGCTTTCAGAGTCTGTTAGAGAGCAACGGCGTCGACCTGAACTTTCAAGCCCTGCTGGTATTTTCTGCCGTGCTTGGCTTTGCCGGTTCTTTCATTTCCCTGCTCCTGTCCAAGTTCATGGCCAAACGTGCCATGGGCGTACAATTGATTACCTCGGCCAGAAACGAGACTGAACGCTGGCTGGTCAGCACCGTACAGCGGCAGGCTCGTACCGCCGGTATCGGCATGCCTGAAGTGGGCATTTTTGACCAGGCTGCAGCCAATGCCTTCGCCACCGGCTGGAATAAAAACGATGCCCTGGTGGCGGTCAGCACCGGCCTGCTTCGGGACATGACCCGGGATGAAGTAGAGGCGGTCCTGGGACACGAGGTGGCACACGTTGCCAATGGCGACATGGTGACCCTGGCCCTGATTCAGGGGGTGGTGAATACCTTCGTGATTTTCCTGTCCCGGGTGATCGGGCACATCGTGGACCGGGTAGTGTTCAAGGTCGAACGCGGCCATGGTCCGGCCTTCTGGATCGTGTCGATTATCGCCCAGATCATCCTCGGCATCCTGGCCTCGATGATCGTGATGTGGTTCTCCCGCTGGCGTGAATTCCGCGCTGACAGAGGCGGTGCCGATCTGGCCGGGCGTCATAAAATGATTGCCGCATTGAGACGCCTGCAATCCGGTCAGCAGGCGAAGATGCCGGATGAACTGGCGGCCTTCGGCATCAACACCGGCAAAGTGCAAGCCATGTTCTCCAGCCACCCGCCGCTGTCAGCACGCATAGCAGCGCTGGAAAACCGGAGCTAATCAGAGGCCCACTGTTGCCTGAGCCATCAGGTCGGACAACTGCTGTAATCGATAGGGCTTCTGCAGGAAGCCGGCTACGTGTTCTTCCTGCAGCCTGGCTTCAATCTCTTCTTTGCTGTACCCGCTGGAGAGGATAATCATAAGTGCCGGGTCAAGCTGCCTGAGCGTCTGCAGACACTCCAGCCCCCCCATATCGGGCATGATCATGTCGATGATGGCCAGGTCGATTTCATCCTGGTGTGCCTGGAATACCCAGGCTGCGTCTTTACCATCGACCGCCTGATATACCCGGTAACCCAAGAGGCTTAACATCTGCTGTGCTGTGGTTCTGACAGCTTCCTCGTCATCCACCAGCAGCACTGTCCTCTTGCGACCGGAATCTTTCAGGTCGGCAGCATGACCTTCCCAGTCCTCGCACTTGTCCTCGCTGTCGTTTTCGTGCCCATCGTCGGCAGAGAATGCCGGCAGGTAAACCCGGAAGCGAGCACCCTTACCGGGCGCACTATCCACTGTCACTACACCACCATGACTGGTGGTAACGCCATAGACCATTGCCAGACCCATACCTGTCCCCTGCCCAACCGGTTTGTCCGTATAGAAGGGCTCGAAAATCCTTTCCTGCTTGTCACTGGCGATGCCCATGCCGGTATCGGCGACTTCTACAACACAATAAGGCCCGGGTTTGAATTCAGCATTCTGTTCAGGCAATCCCTCATCTGCCGACACAATGCGGGTAGTGAATGTCAGCTCGCCACCCTCCGGCATTGCATCGCAGGCATTGATCGCCAAATTCAGGAAAATCTGACTCATCTGCAGCGGATCGCCGATAACCACCGGTGCCTGGATGCTCAGATCCTGCCGGATACGGACATTCTTGTTGACAGTACGCTCTATGAAGGACTCCACTTCTGCCACAATCCTGTTCAGGTTCACCGGTACCGCCTGAAAGCGTCCCTTGCGGGCGAAGCCCAGTAATTGGCTGGTCAGGTCACGGGCACGCAAGGCTGCCTTCTCGACCACATTGATGCTCTGCATGGCAGAAGGATTACCCTTCAGCCTGATTGCCAGCAACTCGGTATGGCCCAGCAATGCAGTCAACAGATTGTTGAAGTCGTGGGCGACCCCGCCCGCCAGGGTGCCGATAGCCTCCATTTTCTGGGAATGACGATAGGCTTCCTCCAGGAGGGCCTTCTCTTCTTCTGCAGTCTTGCGCTGGGTCACATCCCGGGCCACACCCAGGAAACCGGTCAGTTGCCCTTCCTCATCAAGCAGGGGCGATTCGGTGGTTTCGAGCTGCTTGGTGGAACCGTCCTTACACCAGGTACTGTACTCAAAGGTGCGATAATCCTGGAAGCTTGCGGTCTTGTCCTGCAAACGGCTGTGAAGCGTCCTGATCGACAACCTGACCTTGCGGGCGGATATCCTGTCCAGATGGGTATACACCGGCTTGCCGATATAGTCCTCAACCGGGAAACCGGTCTGCTGCTCCACCGACGGGCTGATATAGGTGTAATTACCCTCCAGGTCATAGGTGTAGATCACATCGGAGGCATTGTCCGCCAGCATTCGGTACCGCGCCTCGCTGGCCACCAGTGCTGCATTGGTCTCACCGAGTCTGCGGGTCTGTTCCGCCAGCGCATGGGTTCGTTGATGCACCAGCCTGACCACTTTCTGCGACTGCATCCGGCTCCACTGAATCATCATGCAGCCCAGGAAAGTCAGGGACAACCCGCCGCCCAGCGCCCACCAGCGCTGCGCCGTCCGCATGGATTCTGCCAGCGCCTCGGTCGGTCGAACGATCATACCCACCAGATCATCGTCCAACATGTAAATGAGCTGGTGCAGATCACCCCTGCCTAGCGCTCTGCTGATTTCCGGGCCCAGATCATCCAGCGTGAAAGTTGGTGAGGGGGAGAAAAACATGGCTTCGATGCCCAGAATGCTGTCCGGAAAAAAGGGCAGTATCTCCTGTGCAGGCGCATAGGTGACGGCGGAAACAAAGCCCACATGCTGTTCCCGGCGGGCTGCAAGGCTTTCGGGAACGACCCCGCCATCATAGAGCGCCATGTAGTAATGACTGGCAATAAATTCCTGCCCCATCCCAGGCAAAGGGAACAGACTATAGGAAGTCACCAGCCCACTGTCCCGAGCCTGATCCATGGCCGCCCTGAACAGCGGGTCCGCCGCACGGTCCAGCCCCAGCGTCGCCATTGGCCGATCATGCGATGCCTCGTACATCACCGGGAAGTACTCATCACGGGCACCGGCAGGCTGAAGTCCATCGGGCCCCTGCTCCATGATCGGCAGGTTGAAGTTTTCCATCAAGCCGGGATTATAGGCGAAAGCGTCGAATTCACCGGATACAATGCGCGGCAGATATTCCAGCCTGGTGCCGGTGAGTGTTGGAGGCAGGTTATTCCACTCATCGCTGTCAGCGATCACCCTCACAGGATCACCGCCCTGCCCCAGGGGGTCACTGACACTGTCCAGCAGAGCGTAGGTCTGCTCAACAATTTCGGCCAGCCAGGGTTGATCACCGTACAGGCTCAGGGTCTGAGCGCCGCGTTCCACCTGGTAGCGCAAACGCTCCCGGTCCATGCCGCCAAAAACAAGAAACAAGGCAGCCGTCAAGCCCAGACCGATCACGAGAGTCACAAGCAGGGCAATGATACTGCTGCGAGAGGATAGCAGGGATGCTTGTTCGTCAGGGCGCTCGGCTGTGCTCATCTGTGACCTGTGGCAGGTAATGCCTGCCTCGTTAAAGGCCTGGATTTCCCCTCTCCAGTGATGGCCATTATTGTTCTTACTGCGACTTGGCCGCACACCCGTGATGGTCATTATTGTTCTTGCTGCGACTTGGCCGCACAAGCTAACAAATTCCAACCTCACTGTACAGAAGGAAACTTTCCTGCTGAGACCCGGCAGGATTTTTGCTTTATCCAGGGAATGCGTTTGAAAAGCGTCCTATCCGAAGCCGGCAAAGGTAAAACAACATGATCAGACACTGCATGAAGCTCACATTCCTGGCAGCACTTTGCTGCAGCCCCATTAGCTGAGATTGACAGTGACACCCGTTCAGCACTGGCTGAACTGTCCGAACCGGTCTGCCTCACTATTTTTTAAACGACCGGTCTTTTCTCGAAGAAGCGGTAAGTCAAGAAGGAGAAAGTGAAACCACAACTGAAGTCACTGAGGAGGAAGACAGGGACAGTGGTCTTTTTGGCAATCTCAGAATCGTTGATCCACAGGACAGGGTGCAGCGCCTCGGACATCTGCTGGACCGCCTCGGACATCTGCTGGACCGCCTCGGACACGCTGCCCTGACGGAGCCGATGCTGGAGGCGCTGCGGGCGCGGGGATCATCACCATGGGCCGAGCTCGACCGGCGGGAAGCACGGGATCCCGACTTCGCGCCCAAACCGCGGGAGCGCGATTCCCTCTGGCACGTTGTCGTGCGGCGGGTGCCGGAGATCGACGAATGATCCCGAAAAGCCGTCCTGCTGCGCGGGGTAATGCTGAAGTCCGGCTGAAGAACGCGGGACACCGGGTTTTCTAGGAACGCCTGAGAGAACCGTGTACCACGTGCCAGAGACGGAAGGCTTCCAGCGCCGCCAGAACGCCCAGGTGGATGAACCCCGGCACGGGATCGAAGGCGGTCAATACCCAGTGCGCGAAAGTCAGCACTGCGGCCGGGTAGGCGGCGCGGTGCAGCCGCGCCGCAGAAAGCGCGCGGCGGCTTCGTTGCTGGTGACGGCCAGCGCCATCATCACGGCCAGGGCCAACCAGCCGGTCCACATGCCGATTTCCAGCGCTTCCCCCAGAATAGACTCGACAGGTTGGCGCTGAATGTAGGCGACGGCATGCAGCAGGGCGTAACCGAAAGTGGCGGCCCCGAGATAACGCCGCCGGGGCGCCAGCCAGCGCACCCAGGCGGCGTTTGGAAACATCAGGCCAAGAGGAGTAACCGCCATGGTGACGATCAACAGGCGGGCGGCGAATTCCCCGGTGGCATGCAAGTATTCACCATAGAAGATGGCGCCCTGCCAGTATTGCCACGACAGGTAGACGCCCGGCAGCGCCAGGCTGATCCAAAGGAAGTAAGGCGCGCCCAGCAGGCGCGCCAAAGGGGACGTTTTGGCCCCTACGTACTCCACCGGGTCACTCCAGCGTCACATAGCTTTCCAGCCGCGCGACTTCCGCCTCATCGACGTACTTGCCGATCTCCCGGCGGAACTGCTCCATCCTGTTGCATAACCAGGCCCTGGACGCGGCCCGCCTGAATTTTGAGCGGGCTGCCTGGGACTCTCCAGAGCGGGCGATCTCCAAGGTGGTGATCAGCCACTTCAACCTGGCCGACTGCTACCTGGCGCTGGACCAGATCGACCGGGCCGGGGAGTTTTATCTCAACGCCCAGAATTTTCTGCTGGGACTGATGGACTCGGCGGAGGCGGAACGCATATTGGAGGCGATAAACCACGCCCTGTTCCACGTCAACCACATATGGATGGAGCTCATCAAGCAACACCGGGACCGGGTCAGCTATCAGCGCATGGTGGAATACCATGAAAAGTCCCGGATGCTGAGTGGCCTCGAAGCCCGGCACGCCATCGTACACTGAACAGAGAAAGGTGAGACATGCCAGCCCGAATTGTAATGAACGCCGCAAGGGCGGATGAAAACCCGGATGCGGCCATCGCCCGCGTGCAGATGGACTCCGTCACCCTGGCCCGGCTGATCGGCCGGCGGCAGGTGAGCCTGTCAGAAATGAAGTCCCTGGATGCCCCCACCAAGCACCTGCTGTGGGAGATTTGCCTGGATACCTGCCTGGAATCGGCGGGTAAGCCCTAGGAGCCTGAGTCCGACAGGCTCCTAGGAGTCTGCGCCGTAGAAACCATAATATGAGA
>JAVVEZ010000075.1:0-16819 GCA_032250895.1 Pseudomonadales bacterium
CTGGTGGAAATCATCGACTTCCTCAATGGCGGCCTGTGCAGTGCCGGACCGGACCGGGGCAAGGCCGCCCTTGCCAAAGGCGTACCCACCATTTTTGCCCCCGGCAATGTCGATTTCATCATCGGCGGGCCCATTGACGCCTCCCGGCAGCAGTTTCCCGGCAAGCGCTATCACATCCACAACCCGGCCCTGACGGCCGTGCGCACCGAGCCCCCCGAGCTGGCGCAACTGGCCGACCATATGGCCGGACTGATCGGCGCCGCCAGGGGGCCGGTGAGTTTTTTTGTGCCCCTGGGCGGCTTTTCCAGTCACGACAGCCCACAGGGCCATCTGTATGACCCGGGCCAGCCTCCACTGCTGGCACAGTATCTCAGGGAAAAACTCCCCGCCGGCACCGACATTCAGATCCTCGACCAACATATCAACGATGCCGGATTTGCCGACGCTCTCACCGCGCAGGTACTGCGCCATACCGGTGTCCTGTGAGCACGTCCCGAATCCCCTTTACCGCCGAAGATCTGAACGAGCTCCTGGCGCTGCTCGATGCCGGTCCCTACCAGATGCTGCAACTGGAAACCGGGCATTTCAAACTGAGTCTGCAACGCGGTGACAAGGGCTGGACCCAGGACATGCAGACACTGACGAAACCCGCGCTGATCAACGAGCTCCAGAGCCCTGCGGACAAGACTGAACCGGAGGCCGCGCACGAACACGTGGTGGCAGGGCTGATCAATGTGCCCGCACCGATGGCTGGCGTATTTTATCGCGCGCCCCAACCCGGTGCCGCCCCCTTTGTGGAAGTGGGCACTGCGGTCAGGGAAGACTCCATCATCGCCATCATCGAGGTCATGAAACTGATGAGCTCCATGCGTGCCGGCGTGCGTGGCATCATTGTGGAAATTCTGAAAGACAATGCCGACCTGATTGAACAGGGTGAAACTCTGTTTCGGGTGAAGCCGGACTGACAATGCCTATCCAGCGTTTACTGATTGCCAATCGTGGTGAAATCGCCTGCCGCATCATTCGCAGCTGCCAGAAGCTCGGCATCGAGAGTGTGCTCGCCGTTTCCGATGCCGACCTGAACGCCCTGCCCGCCCGTCAGGCCGACGCCGTGATCCGCATTGGCCCGGCCCCGTCCGCGCAAAGTTATCTCAACATCGGGGCCATCGTGCAGGCGGCGCAAGATGTCGGTGCCGATGCCGTGCACCCGGGCTATGGCTTTCTGTCCGAAAATGCAGCACTGGGCCGCTCCCTGATGGCTGCCGGCATTGTTTTCATTGGTCCGAGTCCGGCCAGCCTGGATGCCGTCGGAGACAAACTCAGCGCCCGCTCGCATGCCCTGGCCGCCGGTCTGCCGGTGGTGCCCGGTGCCGCTGTCAGCTCTGCCGCAGAGGCCCTGACCGCGGCTCAGGCCATTGGTTTCCCCATTCTGCTCAAGGCCGTCAGTGGCGGCGGTGGCCGCGGCATGAAGCGGGTGGAGAGTGCCGAACTGCTGGCCGCCGCCATGAGCATGGCCATGGCGGAAGCGGAAGCCGCCTTTGGTGATGCCAGGGTCTATCTGGAAAGTTTTGTCGCCGCCGGCCGCCATGTGGAGGTGCAGATTCTCGGCGATGGCGAGCAGGCCATCCACCTCGGTGACCGTGATTGTTCCATTCAGCGGCGCTATCAAAAACTGCTGGAAGAAGCACCGGCCCCCGACCTCGATCCGGCCCTGCGCCAGGCCATGGCCACAGCCGCGGTCGACTTTGCCAGGCATCTGCACTACCGGGGAGCGGGTACCGTCGAGTTTCTGGTGGATTGTCAGCGCCAGAGTTTCTACTTTCTGGAAATGAATGCGCGAATTCAGGTGGAGCACCCGGTCACCGAGATGATTACCGGCCTCGATCTGGTCGAAGAGCAGATTCTGCTGGCCGAGGGCCGTCCCCTGCGTTACCGGCAGGAAGACATTCACTGCCATGGCCATGCCATCGAATGCCGGATCAATGCCGAAGACAGCAGCAGGGACTTTCAACCCAGCCCCGGCACCATCGTCCAGGCACAGTTTCCGGTGGGCCCGGGGATCCGCGTGGATACTCATGTGGAAAGCGCTCTCGTGATCCCGCCCTGGTACGATTCATTGCTGGCCAAGATCATCTGCCATGGCAGCGACCGCAACCAGGCCATCATCAGAATGCAAACCGCACTGGCAAACCTGAGGCTCAGTGGCGTGCAGACCAATACCGGGCTGCAGCAACGCCTGCTGCTGGCCCCGGAAGTGCTCGCCGGCGGCATGCAGACCAGCTTCTTCCCGGCATTCATGCAGGCCAGTACGGACAGCAGCGCGGATAACAGTGGAGGCCGGCATGACGGACATTGAACTGGTGGATGTCTCCGTTCGCGACGGCAACCAGAGCCTGTGGGGGGCCACCGGTCTCAGCACGCGGCAGATTCTGCACATCGCGCCGGTGATGGCGCGCGTGGGTTTCAAGGCCATCGATTTCACGTCCAGCACCCACATGGCCGTGGCCGTGCGTTACTTCAAGGATGACCCCTGGGAGCGCATCCGCCTGATGCACCGGGCCGTGCCGGATGCGCCCTTGCAATTGATCACCACCGGCTTCCGCTTCATTTCCTGGGAAACCGCCGATGCCGACTTCATGCGCCTGGTCTACCGCACGCTGATGCGCAATGGCATCGGCCGTTTCGTGTTGCTGGACCCCATGCATGACATGGAGGCGCTGCTGGCAGGCGCACGCATCGTGAAAGAGGAAGGCGAGGCCGAAAACATGGGTGCCCTGACCTATACCATCAGCCCGGTGCATGATGATGCCTTCTACGCCAACTGCGCCCGACAGATAGCCACCTCGCCCTGGTTCGACCGGATTTACCTGAAAGACCCCTCCGGCCTGCTGACCCCGGAGCGGGCGCGCAGCCTGATTCCTGCCATCCAGAAAGAAATTGGTGACATGCCCCTGGAACTTCATTCTCATTGCACCATCGGCCTGGCCCAGTTCAACTACCTGGTGGCCGCCGATGCCGGCGTCAAGGTCATGCACACCGCCGTGGGGCCGCTGGCCAATGGCAGCTCGCTGCCGCCGGCCCTCGAAACCATTGCCAATCTGCGCGAACACGGCCATCGCGTGAACATCAATGAAAAGGCCCTGCGCCAGATGACCGACTATTTCACCGATCTGGCCGCCGCCGAAGGCCTGCCGGCCGGCCAGCCTCAGGCCTACGACGCGTCTTTTCTGCGCCACCAGCTGGCCGGTGGCGTGATGACCACCACCCGCAGGCAACTGGCGGAGCTGAAGCTGGAACACAAATTCGACGCCGTGATCGCGGAAGTGGAGCAGGTGCGCAATGAATTGGGTTCCCCGATCATGGTGACTCCCTTCCCGCAGATCGTCTGCACCCAGGCCATGTTCAACGTCACCGGCAAGGAACGCTACGCCAATGTCCCCGACCAGGTGATCCGCTATGTGCTGGGCAGATTCGGCCGTCCCACCGCCACCGTGGACCCGAACATCCTCGACCGGATCATGGCCCTGCCCAGAACCCGCGAAATTCAGCATGAACCCATCATGATGACCCTGGAAGACGTGCGTCGGAAGTTTCCCGGCAGGATGCCCGATGAAGAACTGCTGCTGCGCGCCGTCATGCCTCAGGAACAGGTGGATGCCATGCTCGCCAGAGGGCCGGCCAAACGTCATTACAGCCCGCTGCTGGCCCCGGTGCTGAAACTGCTGAAGGACGTACAGGCGCGCCCCGATCCCCCCGGTGCCCTCGAGCTCGAGAAGCCCGGCTTCAAACTGACATTGCAATAAAGCGGCAGCCCTCCCGGCTGCCATTCAACTTTTCATTTTTGACCAGGTAGAAAAAACATCATCATGAACAAAGAAAATCTGCAACGCCTGCGCAACATCAAGGGTTTCATGTTCGATCTTGACGGCACCATGATGATGGGCGACAAGCGCAACAATTCACTCAAGGCCCTGCCCGGCGCCATCGAACTGGTCAAATACCTGAATAAAACCGACATCCCCTATGTCACCTTCACCAATGGCACGGTCAGGCCGGACACCGCCTACCTGCCGCTGCTGCGGGACCTTGGTTTTCCATTGCGGGACAACATCACGATGACCCCGAGCACGGTGGCGGCGGAATATTTCCAGCAGAAAAACTACCGCCGGATTCTGGTTCTGGGCTGCGAGGGCGTCTGGCAACCCCTGCGCGAAGCCGGTCTGGAAGTGGTACTGCCGGGTGACATCAACCAGACCCATATCGACGGCGTCTATGTCGGCTGGTACCGCGAGTTCGTGCTCTCCGACCTGGACCCGGCCTATGCGGCCCTGATGAACGGCGCGAAGCTGTTTTCCGCGTCCATGGTGCCCTTCTTTGCCAGTGCCGGTGGCAAGGCCATCGGTTCCTCCTTCGTGATCGCCGGGATGCTGGAAAAACTGACCGGCGCCCGCACCAAGGTGCTGGGCAAACCCTCCGTCGATGCGATGAAAGCCGTGAGCCGGCGCCTCGGTGTGCCGGCACCGGACATCGCCATCGTGGGCGACGACCCGCTGCTGGAAATCACCATGGCCCACAAGGCCGGCGCGCTGGCCGTTGCGGTACAGACCGGTCTGTGCAGCGCCGGTGATTTCGACGCCATGGACGAGAACCTGCGCCCGCACCTGAACCTCAGCGGGGTACTGGCCCTATATGAGTTGTACCGGAAGTGATGATGGTCCGTTCACGCTGCGGTGCCTGTTTGGCCTATTGAACATGCATCAAGGTGCTGGAGCCTGGGAGTCCGACAGGCTCCCGGGACCAATCCAGACACCCCAGGGGCTGGAACCGGCGGGAATGGTGGCAATGACCTTGAAGCTTGCGACATCGATGACCGAGACATCATTGCCGGGGCCGTTGGCAGTGAACAGCTTGCTGCCATCGGGGCTGATGGCGAGTCCCCAGGGGCGCCGTCCGGCTTCCACATTGTGGGTGATGGCATCACGCATCAGATCGATGGCGAGCACCGTGCGGGCACGGCCGTTGGCAACATACAGCGTCCGGTTGTCAGGTGACAGTGCCAGCCCCATGGGCAGCGAGCCTTCCGGCAGGGCCAGGGTATCCACCACGGTGCTCATGGCCACGTCTATCACCGAGATACTGGCGCCAATTTCATTGGAGACATAGGCACGGCTGCTGTCGGCACTGAACACGATATCGCGTGGCCGCAGGCCTACCCCGATGCTGCCGCTGACCGTATTGCTGGCAGTATCGATCACCGTGATATCACTCTGTACTTCTCCACTCACATAGACGACACGGCCATCGGGCGACACTCTGACACCCTCGGGTTCCAGCCCGGTTTTCAGCGTGGCAATGATTTTCCCTTGTGCCAGATCGAGCACGCTGGCGGTGTTGGCGTTTTCATTGGCAACGTACATCAGGCCGCTTTCCCAGTTCACATCGAACTGTTCCGGATCGACGCCGCTGGGCAGCACGCGCAGCAACTGCCGGCTGCGGGTGTCCACTTCGGCAATGCCGTCAGCCGTCAGATCGACAACCAGTTTGTCGCAATCCTCGTCGTCCATGGTGGGTGGGCATTTGGGCGCGCCGCTGACCGCCACAAACAGGCGGCTGCCATCGGGGCTCAGCTTCAGGCCCCGTGGCCGCTTGCCGACCGCAATCGTTGCCAGCACTTCATGGCTATTGCCGGCCACCACGGTGACATCATTGGAATCCTCATTGCTGACATAGACCAGGTAATCTTCCTGCGCCGTCGCCATCGTGGCCGCAAGCAGCATGAACGGCAGTGCGATGGCTTGCCAGGTTTTCATGAATGTAATAACGTTCAAAATTCTTCTCCCGCTTGTTGATGTCGCATGGCAAGATGCCCGGTCTGCATGCCCGCCTTCACAGTGGGTAGAACATAGCATTGCAGGAAACAAGCCGCAACGCGGAAAAACGCTCGGAGAAGACCATGAACGCCGATGCTCTGCCCCTCACAGGCTTTCCTGCCGTGCACGGCCTCGATGCCAGGATATTGATCCTGGGCAGCATGCCCGGAGCGGCCTCGTTGCGGGCCGGAGAATACTATGCGCATCCGCGCAATGCGTTCTGGCCCATCATGGGAGCCTTGTTCGGCGCCACCCCGATGCTTCCTTACGCCGAGCGCATCCGGGTGCTTGGCGAGGCCGGCATCGTATTGTGGGATGTGCTGCAAAGCTGTGTGCGTCCGGGCAGCCTCGATGCGGACATCGAGTCCCTTTCAGTGCAGATCAATGACTTTCCGGCCTTGTTTGCCCGGCATCCCGACATCAAATGGGTCTTCTTCAATGGCAGCGCCGCCGAGCGCTATTTCAGAGGGCATGTGCTGCCGAAGCTGATGCATTTGTCATTGCACTGCCGGCGCCTGCCGTCGACCAGCCCCGCCCATGCAGCGCTGTCTTATACCCAAAAACTGGCCGCATGGCGCTGTGTCAGGGAGGCTCCGGGGGCAGGGAAACCGCCCCTTTTATAACAACTCGAACAGTGACAGGCCGGTGATATTGGTAAAGGTTTTCTGCGCCGCTTCCAGACCTACCTGACGCAGCGTAAAGTCGGAAATGGCTTTGACCAGGTCCAGGTCCAGCAACTCCGAGATGGTCTGTTCGGTGCTCAGAACCCGGTTGTTCGACACGATATCCACGGTATCCAGCTCATTGAGCCGCGCCCCCACCGATGCCCGTATCGTCAAGACATTGTCCAGACTCCGGTCCAGTTCCCGCAGCACAGTACTCAAGGTATTCTGCAGCGCAGCCGTGTCACTGTCATCTATTCTCGGATTTTCAAGGGCCGCGATGGCCTTGTCCAGCGTCGCGAAGAGGTCCGTGTTCATCTGCGCACCCGGCCCTGTCTGAATGCTGTCACCATCTGCCGGCACCCCGTCCAGGGTCAACGAGAGTCCCCCAAAGGTCACCGGTTCTCCCGGCACATAAGGCTGGGCTGGCCCACCGTTGACGCTGTAGCTGGTATCGGCGCCGGTAACCGTAAAGTCCAATGTGAACAGGGAACCGAAATCCGGATCACTGGTGTCGATGATTTTGGGTCCCACAAAGGTGAGATTACCGGTATTGGCGGCATTGGCCTCGGCGACATAACCCGCGCCCGTCTGCACCGACTGGAAAATGCTCTGGCCATGATCGGTCACCGGCATCAGCCGGGACGCATCGATGCGCTGTTCCCGGATATTGGCATCACCCACATAGACCACGGCACCGCTGGCATCCTTGACAAAGGGCGGGCTGCCATCCTGAAACCCGCCGAACAAGTAGCTGCCATTGCCGTCCGTGGCATTGGCCTGGCCGATCAGGGTTTCCCGGATACCGCGCAGTTCGCTGGCCAGTGAAACCCGGTCGGGATCACTCAGGGAGCCACTGGAAGCCTGCAGAATCAGGGTTCTGCTACGGGTAATGCCATCACTCACGCTGTTGAGGATGCTTTCCTCCTGTGACAGGGAATTGCGCGTACTGACCCGCGCGGCACTGAACTGTTCCAGCGCCGCCCGGGTCTGGGTCAGACCCACGGCCTGCGAGGCGGCCCGGGGGTCGTCCGAGGGATTGACCACGCGGCGGCCGGTGGCAATCTGATTGCCGGTTTTTATCAAATCACCCTGGCGCTGGTTCAGGGATGCAATGCTTTGATCAAACATTGCCTGGGTGCTGATGCGCATGTCCGTCGACTCCAAAAAGACCGGGCTTACAGCCCGAGGATGGTATCGAGAATGGTGGAACCGGTCTCGATGACTCTTGCATTGGCCTGAAAAAATTGTTGATAGCGAATCAGATTGACGGCTTCTTCATCCAGATTCACTCCAGATTCAGACTGCTGCAATTGTTGCAGTTGCAAGGTAATACTCTCCTGGGCGGAAAGGCTCACCGACAAAATGCCCGCCCGGTTGCCGACATCACTGATGAGCGTCATATAGGCCTGGGTCAGGCTGGTATTGCCCCGAAGCAGCTTGGCATTCTGCAAGTCCAGCATGGCCAGCGCGTTGCGATTGTCGCCACTGCCGCCGGCCTGCGCTGCCGCCACCTCGGCGGTATCCCGCACCAGGGTTTCGATCTCCGCCGCTGCGCGCCGCACCGGTTGCAGCCGGTAGCTGTCGCCGTCGGCCAGCAGCGTGGGATCATCCACATTCACCAGCAGACCATCAAAGGCCAGTTCGTTATTGACATCCAGATTGGCCGTAAAGGACTGCCCGTTATCACGGCGGACCACGGTGAACTCTCCGGTGGCGGCATCACTGACACGCAGGTCATACTCCGCGCCGACAAGTCCCGGAATGTCCGTAAACGTCGCTGAAACAGCGGCAGTCCCGGTATTATTGGCGTGATCGATGGTCCTGGGGGCACCAATGGCAAAAAAATCCTGTCCGGGGTTGCCATTGAGATCGGTGCCTGCCTGATGCTGTAGATTCATGGCCTGGGCCAGCGTCACCGCCATATGCCCGACCTGGTTCTGGACTCCGTCCAGGGTTTCTGTACGAAAGCTCATGAGCCCGCCAAGACTGCCTGCCTTGAAAACGTCCTCTGCCAGTTCCTGCGTATTGCCTGCCGAATCGACAAAGCCCACCACGAGCCGGGTGGGGTCGGCAGCCGAACCGATGGCAACCAGTTCCGAGTGCCGGTTACCGATCACCAGGGTTTGACCGTCGCCGGCTGTAATGTTGTAGTTCGTGCCATCCTGGATTTGCAGTTTGATATCCAGATGCTGGCTGAGTTCGGCCACCAGCCGGTCACGCTGATTGAGCAGAGCATTGGGCGCCTCGCCGTTGCGGGCCTGGGAAACGGAAATCTCCCGATTGAGATTGGCAATCTGGGTACTGAAACTGTTGATCTGGCTGACTTCGGTCTGGATCTGGCTGTTGAGGCCTTCCTGCATGTTGTTCAAGAAATTGTCAAGGGCCCGGAACTGGCTCGTCAGCGAGTCGGCGGCGCCGATCACCCCCTGGCGGGCGGCGACATCCGAGGGTGCGCTGGACAAGCCTTGCAGGGCACCAAAAAAATTCTGCATCAGCGGCGCCAGACCCGCATCGCTGTCGGCGAAGATATTATCCAGCTGGCTGACCTGAAGCTGGTTACTCCGGAGTCCGGCGAGGTCACTGCTGGCATTGTTGAGCTGGTCGGCGACAAAGAGATTGAACTGGCGCTGAATCTGGTCGACCCGGGCACCACCGGACTCATTCTCGACCAGCACCACCAGTTCCCGGTTGTAGCCGGGCGTATTGACATTGCTGATGTTGTTGCTGGTGGTCTGCAAGCCCATCTGCGCCGTATTGAGCCCGCTGATGCCAATCGAAAAGATACTTGCCATACATCCCGTCCTCTGCGCCCCTGGCCTGTCAGCCGCCGCTACCCGTCCCGGAAAGTTGCTTGCTGATCTGCTCAGCCAGACCAAAACCCTGACCGGCCAGATGCTGCGCCCACTGCTGGTCCATCAGACTCTGATAGAAGCGGGTCTGCTGGCTGTCCAGCAAGCCGGACTGCGGAATCGCATCACGCATGCTCTTGAGCATGGTTTGCAGGAACAGCGCTTCAAACTGTTTGCCCAGTTCCACCTTGGCGCCTTCGGGATCGCGCTGGGCACTCTGCCGCAAACGCTGGACACCCTGCATGTCCAGCGCAAACTGACTGTCCAGGGTGAATTGACTGTTCAGGGGATTCATATTCATTACAATATCTCCACTTCGGCACGCAGCGAGCCTGCGGCCTTCAAGGCTTCCAGAATGGACATCAGATCCTGGGTGGTCGCGCCCAGGGCATTGAGAGCCTTGACCACCTCGGCCAGGTCGGCGCCTTCCACATGCTGCAGGATGCCTGGCTGCTGCTCGATGCTGATATCCGTATCGGGTATCACCACAGTCTCGCCCTCACTGAAAGGCGCAGGCTGGCTGACCTGAAAGGTATTGTCGATGACAATGGAGAGATTGCCATGGGCCACGGCAGCCGGGCGCAGACTGACGCGATTGGTCAGCACCACGGAGCCGGTACGGGAATTGATGATCACCCTGGCAGCCATGTCTCCCGGAGTCACCGGGATGTTTTCCAGGCGGGCCATGAAATTGACCATGGCGTTGGGCTCTGTTGGCCCCATCAGACTGATCACACGCCCATCCAGCGCACTGGCCACGTTGGCATCAAATTCCCGGTTGATCGCGGCGACCACCAGACGGGCGGTACTGAAGTCGGCCTCCTTGAGCTGCAGGGCCAGACTGCTGGCATCCAGTTGAAAGGGAACCTCGCGCTCTACCAGAGCGCCTCCGGGAATGCGGGCACCCGACAACTGATTGATCAGGACACTGCTGCCGCCACCTTCGGCGCTGGCGCCGCCCATCAGCAGGTTGCCCTGGGCCAGGGCATAGATTTCGCCATCGCTCCCCTTCAGCGGACTCATCAACAGAGTACCGCCGCGCAGACTGCGGGCATTGCCGATGGACGAGACCACGACATCGAGGCGCTGGCCCGGGCGCGAGAAGGGCGGCAGGCGCGCCGTAACCATCACCGCGGCAATGTTGCGCAACTGCATGTTGGTCCCTGTCGGCACGGTAATGCCCAGTTGCGCCAGCATGTTGGTCAGGCTTTGTATGGTAAAGGGTGCCTGTGTGGTCTGGTCACCGGTGCCATCCAGCCCGACCACCAGCCCATAACCGATCAGCATGTTGTCACGCACGCCGACGACATCGGTCAGGTCACCCAGCCGTTCGGCCAGGGCCGGCTTTGAACCGGACAGCACCAACAGCAAGAGCAGCATCAGGAAGAGGCCACGGGCCACCGTCACCAGCGCATGCCGGAAGCCCCCCGGGAAATCACTCAGCTTGTCAACGTACCAGCGCATCATGTCATGGACCTCTGCTTCAGAACGGGGATACGCTCAGAAAGAATCGTTGCAACCAGCCCATGCGTTGGGCCTGATTGATGTAGCCGTCACCGGTATATTCAATACGGGCATCCGCAACCTGATTGGAGGGAATGGTGTTCAGACCACTGACCGCACGCGGATGCACCACCCCCGAAAAACGGATGTACTCGGTGCCCTGGTTGATGGTGATCTGTTTTTCGCCACCCACCCGCAGGTTGCCATTGCTCAGCACTTCCAGCACCGATACCGTAATGGTGCCGGTAAAACTGTTGTTGGCCTGGGAACCGCCACCACCACTGAAGTCGCTCTCTCCCGACACGTCAAAGCCCAACTTGGTAAGATCCGTCAGACCGTCCGGAAACTGATTGGGGCTCAGACTGGCACTGCTGCTGCGGCTGGCATTGGCCGCTGAATTCTTGCTGGCACTGACCTGCTCATTGAGCACCACCGTCAGCACATCGCCCAGCCGCCTCGGGCGCGAGTCTTCAAACAGGGACAGACTGCCCCGGCGTTCCTGAAAGATGGAACCATTGGCCACGATGGCGGGGGGTTCCGGAACGGTCACGACCTGGGTCGCTTCCTGCCGATTCGGTGGCAGGACCGAGCAGGCGCTCAGGCCACAAAGCAGCATCCCGATCCAGGCCCCTTGTTTCATATTACTCACGGCTCATATCCTCCCCTGACCTAAAGCTGTGTCAGCCGGGCCAGCATCTCATCGCTGGTCTGGACGGCCTTGCTGTTGATTTCATAGGCCCGCTGGGTCTGAATCATATTGACCATTTCTTCCACCACATTGACGTTGGATGTCTCCACATAGCCCTGATTCAGCCGCCCCGCCCCATTGAGTCCGGGAATGTTCTGGTTCTGCGGTCCGGAAGCCGTGGTCTCCACGAAGAGGTTCTCACCGATGCTTTCGAGCCCGGTCTGGTTGACGAAGGTGGACAGCAGCAGCTGCCCCACCTGCTGGCTCTGGGTATTGCCGGGTTCGGTGACGGAGACAATGCCGTCCTGACTGATACTGATGCTCAAGGCGTTATCGGGAATCACGACGGCCGGCTCCAGGGAATAGCCCCCGGCTGTCACCAGCTGACCGTTCTGGTCTATCTGAAAACTGCCGTCGCGGGTATAGGCACTGCTGCCGTCGGGCAGCAGAACCTGAAAGAAACCATTGCCATTGATGGCCAGATCCCGGGAATTATTGGTCTGCTGCAGGTTGCCCTGGGTATGCAGACGCTCGGTCGCCACCGGCCGAACCCCCACCCCCACCTGCATGCCGGAAGGCAGATTGGCCTGATTGGAAGCCTGGGCACCGGGCTGACGAATATTTTGATACAGCAGATCCTCAAACACGGCCCGTGACTGTTTAAAGCCATTGGTGCTGACGTTGGCCAGGTTATTGGCAATGACATCCAGTTGTATCTGTTGCGCTTCGAGTCCGGTTTTTGCGGTCCACAATGAATTGATCATGACTGAATATCCTCGTTGCTAGCTCTGATCGGAAAGAAGAGTGTTGGCTCGCTCGGCGTTTTCATCGGCACTTTGAATGGTGTTCAACTGCATTTCATAACGCCGGGCATTGCCGATCATTGCCACCATGCTGCCGATGGCACTGACATTGCTGCTTTCCAGCACGCCGGAAAAAAGTCTTGCCGTATCGTCCTGGGCCAGGGCACGGGGCTGCCCGTTGCCATCCAGCGGCAAGCGGAACAGGCCGTCATCACCGCGCAGCAGTACTTCCGCGCCGGGGGTCACCATTTTCAGCCGGGCAACTTCTGCCAGGGTATCGGCATCCTCACCACTGCCTATGGCACTGAGTGTGCCATCACCGCCGACGAAAACCTCGGAATCCAGCGGCAGCAGAATGGGGCCGCCATCACCCACCACCGGATGACCACCGCTGAACAGCAGGCCATTGCTGTCAATCGTCAGATCACCCCGGCGTGTATATGCCTCACTGCCATCGGGACTCTGTACCGCCAGCCAGGCCTCGCCCTGCAGGGCGATATCGAGTTCCCGCCCTGTCGAGTGCAAGGGTCCGGGACTGAAATCCGCCCCGGGGGTGGTACTTGCCACCACCGTGCGGGTCGGCAGGTTGCCGGCGCCCTGGACCGGCACTGCACGCTGGGCGCTGAGTTGGGCCCGAAACCCGGTGGTGGCGACATTGGCCAGATTGTGACTGAGTACCCCTTGCTCCTCCATGGTCTGGCGGGCACCGCTCATGGCTGTGTAGATGATGTGGTCCATGGTTCATCCTTCTTATCTTCTCAGGTTGACGGCATCCTGCAGAACCTCGTCCTGCACCTGGATGGTCTGGGAGTTGGCCTGGAAGTTGCGCTGGGCGATGATCAGGTTGATCAGTTCCTGGGTCAGGTCCACATTGGAGCTTTCGGTCACCCCCGACTGTATGGTCCCGAACAGGCCGATGCCGGCTTCCCCCAACAAGGCCGCTCCGGATGTCCCGGTTTCAATCCAGGCATTTTCCCCCACCGATTCCAGACCTTCCGGGTTGGCGAAATTGGCCAGCACGATGGTGCCAAGAATCTGCGTTTGTTCATTGGAGTAGTTACCCACGACGTTGCCGTTTTCCTCGATGCTCACACCCAGCAGACTGCCGGAACGGAAACCGTCCTGACTCAGGGAACTGAGTTCGAATTCATTGCCGAACTGGGTACTGCCGGCGAGGGACATGGCAATATCCAGATTGGCGACGCCATTGCCAGGGACAAAGGTGAAACTGCCCAGATTGGTGGTGGTAGCCAACAGGCCCTGCGTATCAAAGGTCACATTGCCGATTTCCGGCGCCAGTTCACCCTCCCGTGACAAGCGCACATCCCAGACATTGTCGGCGGTCTTGATGAAATACTGGGTAACCGTATGGTCATTGCCCAGGGAGTCGAAGATGGTGACATTGTTGGTAAAGGAATAGGTGGAGGCATCGTTGGGATCAAAGGGCGCGGCAATGGCCGTCTCCCTGCCATCGAGATTGAACAATACATCGATGGCCGTCGTGGCCTTGGCCGGCAGCGCACCGGAGGGCACCTGCAATTCCACGGGATTGCCGCCCCCACCAGCACCCGGGAGGCCGGTCAGACGCGCCCCCTGCGGGTTGACCAGAAACCCGTCACTGCTGAGCGTCAATTGCCCGTTACGGGAAAACATCACCTGTCCCTCCTGAGAGAAGCGAAAAAAGCCACTGCCTGTGATGGCCAGATCCAGACTGCGATTGGTGCTTTCCAGGGTGCCCGCGCTGAAATCCTGCAGGACCGCCGTCACCCGCGTTCCCAGGCCGACCTCGGCGCCGGCGAAGACATCCGCGAACATGGTCCGCGAACCCTTGAATCCGACGGTCTGGGAGTTGGCGATATTGTTACCGATCACATCGATGTTGGTTGCAGCGGAATTGAGTCCGCTAAGTGCCTGTGAAAAACCCATGCTCGTGTCTCCTTCAGAAAGTTGATGTCAAATAATGAGCGTGTCAAAAAATCTGGCGTATATCTTCCAGCCCCACCGGCTTCGCAATGCCGCCCAGGTCCAGGCGCAAACCCTCGCTGGTGCCGGTACTGATCCCCGTCACCTGCGCAAAATTCAGCGGCTGACTGGCAATTTTTGTGTCATTGGACGTGGCGTCGATAAGCACCCGATATGACCCTCCGGGTGCCTGTTCACCGGAATCCAGACTGCCGTCCCAGGTAAAGGAGGTGACCCCCTGCTGTTGCGGCCCCAGATCCAGATGGCTGACGACCTGGCCGCTGCCATCGATGATCTGTACCTTGACCTGGCTGGCAAAAGCCTCCAGTTCCATCCCGAAGGGTGTGGAGCTCCCGTCATCACCCACCAGCAGACGATCCCCGGGCACCAGGACTCCCTTGCCGATCAGGTCAGCGGCCTGCAGGGTCTGACCGGCCTCGATCTGGCTGTTGATCCCCTGCAGCGTGACATTGAGGCTGTCGATACCGCTGACGGTGTTGATCTGCGCCAGTTGCGAGGTCAACTCGTTGTTTTCCAGGGGATTGAGCGGGTCCTGGTTCTGCAGCTGGGTCACCAGCATGGTCATGAAGTTATCCCTCAGTTCATCACCCGTGCCACGCGTCAACTGCGACTGGGCGGCATTGAGGGAATTGAGGACACCGGGGTCGATCGAGTTGATGGCTTCCATCTTAACCTTCTCCGAGAGTGAGTGTTCTGAGCAGCAACTGTTTGCTGCTGTCCATGACCTCGATATTGGCCTGGTAGGAGCGGGATGCTGAAATCATGTTGACCATTTCATGCACCGGCTCCACATTGGGCATGCTGACGTAGCCCTGGGCGTCGGCCAGCGGGTGGTTGGGCTGGTATTCCAGGCGCAGGGGGGCGGCATCCTCCACGACCGCCGCAACCCTCACACCGCCGATATCACCGGCATTGCGGGCCATGGTTTCAAACACCACCTGCTTCGCCCGGTAGGGCTGGCCATCCGGTCCCGAGACGCTGTCCGCATTGGCCATATTGCTGGCCGTCACATTCATCCGCTGGGACTGGGCGGTCATCGCCGAACTCGATATTTCAAAAACAGAAAACAAGGACATTTGTGTTCTCCTGACTTGTGCTCATGATGTTCAGGACACCCGTCATGAGCATGGGCTTTACTCTGGCTGCATCGCGGTTCTCAGATCCTGGATCATGGCATTCAGTATGGTCAGGCTGGCCTGATAGCGCACCGAGTTGTCGGCAAAGTGGGCCCGCTCCCGGTCCATGTCGACGGTATTGCCATCCAGGCTGGGTTGATCCGGCACCCGGTAGCGCAGGTCGTGCACACCCACGAAGCCTTCTGCCTGACCGGCAGCATGCAGTGTGGACGTGGTGCTCAGTGCCAATGGCTGCTCCCGTCCCTGACTCATTACCCGGGACAATTCGGCGCCAAAGTCAAAATCACGGGCCTTGAAATTGGGCGTATCGGCATTGGCAATATTGCCGGCCAGTACCTGCAGACGCTCCTGTCGCAGGTTCAGTACTTCCTGATGAAAATTCAGGGCTGAGCTGAGCTTGTCAATCATGGTGCACTGCCTCCGAGCTGATGCTGATGGCTTTGCAGTGTACTGACTGAATTGTCAAGTAAAGGGAAGAAAAGACGCCTCTTTGGTCTTCAATTCCGTTCTTGCCTGCCGATAGAGAGTCCTATAATCCTCCCTGATTACTGCCAACCCTGAGTGACTTGAGCATGTTTGACGCTGGCACCCTTGAAATACCCCGGCCCTGGACCACGCTGATCCTGGCAAATGTCCTGCTGCTCCTGAGCCTGCCGTTGCCGACACCGGCCCAGGCCCAGGCAGCCGACCTGATGCAGGACCAGCGTGCCGTGGTTGCCGCCGTGGAAAGCTTTCTCAGTCAACAGGTGACAGAGCCGGAAACACAGGTCGCCATTGTGGTCCATCCCCCCTATGCCTTGCTGCCTGCCTGCTCGGCGCCCAGCCCCTTCCTGCCTCAGGCCACCGGCCGAAAACTGCTGGGACGTGTCGTTGTCGGGGTTCGCTGCGAAGGTGATGATCAACCCCGGCGCTACCTGCAGGCTGAGATCAGTATCATCGGCACCTATCTTGAACTGGCCAGGAACCTGGAACCCGACACCCGGCTTACGCGCGACATGCTGACACTGGCGCAGGGTGATTTGAGCCAATTGCCACCCCGGGCCATTCGCAGCACCGGCGCTGCCGTCGGCCAGCTGACCCGGCACGGACTCACGGCAGGTACGATTCTGCAGGCTCAGCATCTATATCAAGTGCCTTTGGTCGAGCGTGGTCAGAAGATCACCATTGAAGCCCGCGGGCGTGGTTTCAGCATGTCGCGCGCCGGCGAGGCACTGGATGCGGGCGCACTGGGCGAAAAAATCAGGGTCCGGCTGTCACCCCGTGAAACCCTGGACACGATTGTTACCGGTCGGGGACAGGTCGTCCCGGAGTATTGACATTGA
>JAVVEZ010000076.1:0-16479 GCA_032250895.1 Pseudomonadales bacterium
CAATGTATCAGGATCGGGAAGAAGCTTTTAGATGGGGTTTACTGACCGCTTACCTTAATAACTCAATAGATAGAAAGCAGAGGGAGTCGTTCTGGCGTTGAATTATCAGTCTTCCCGAGCACTTTGCCCACGGCGATCAAACGGAGAAAAGCATGGATTTACTGCTGAAGGGGAAAAAGGCCATTGTGACCGGGGCGACCCGGGGCATCGGCCTGCGTATTGCCCGGCAACTGGCGCAGGAAGGCATGGATCTGGCGATCTGTGCCAGAACCCAGGCGGCGGTCTCGGCAACCTGCCGGGAATTGCAGGATGAGTATGGCGTCCAGGTGCTGGGCCGCGCGGTTGATGTGATGAAGGGAGCAGATCTCCGGCAGTGGATTGCGCAGGCGGCCACGGAGCTGGGCGGCCTGGATGTCTTTGTCTCGAATGTCACCGGAGGTCCGAGCACAGCCGGTGAAGAGGGCTGGCAGGCCTGTTTCGACGGGGACATCATGGGCGCCGTCAGGGGCTGTGAGGCCAGCCTGCCCTTTTTGCGCAGGCAGGGCGGGGCGATCGTCCTGATTGCCAGTATTTCGGGGGTGATGGCGAAGGCGCTGAAGGCTCCCGGCATCTATGCCTATGGCTCGGCCAAGGCCGCGGTGATTGCCTATGGCGCCCAGTTGAGCAAGGATGTGGCCAAAGACGGCATCAGGGTGAATTGCGTATCGCCCGGGCCCATCTATTTTGAAGGCGGCGCCTGGGACATGATCAAACAGCATGCTCCTCAGGTTTATCAGGAGGCGCTCGATGAGTGCGTGATCGGACGCCTGGGCACGCCGGAAGACATCGCGGCCGCCGTGGCCTTCCTGGCCAGTCCGGTGTCCGGTTTCACCACCAGCCAGAACCTGCATGTGGATGGTGGCTATATGATGCATATTCCGTACTGAGGATGCGCTGAACAAGCCTGGAGTGTCTTTGCGGGAGTCCGGGAGACTCGAATGCAAGATGCCATCCCGGACACTGATTTCGTAGAGCGAAAAATGCGTATTGATACTCCGGCCTGTTCGAACCCCTTGATAACGCTGCCCTCTTTTGGTTTTTTGAGCCATCAAAATTCACAATTTTTCCTACATCTGCGGGATGCAATGAGGTAGAGTAAGCGCTCGTGAATGCAGGAAAGAAGACCCGTAAGGAGAGTTCATGCGCGAGAGTGGAACATCGTCCGAAAATGTGCTGAAGCTGACCGCGGCCTGCGCGCTATGGCTGGCCCTCTCGGTTCAGGGTGCACAGGGCCAGACTGATCGTGCGACGGCGGACGCCAGCGCCGTGTATAGCGACATGGTCCAGACCTACTGTGTGGAATGTCACAATGCGGAGGACTGGGCCGGAACACTCGCTCTGGACCTGCTGGATCTGGGCCACCCCGGCGCGGAGCCGGAAGTCTGGGAGAAGGCGATCAGCAAGCTGCGCGGCCGTCTCATGCCTCCTGCCGGACAGGAGCAGCCGGGCCAGGACGAGATCGATGCCCTGGTCGGCTATCTCGAGACCTCCATCGACGCCGACAGCGCAGATCAGCGTATCGGCCATGTCTCGATCCAGCGTCTCACCCGTACCGAATTCGCGGCCTCAGTGAAGGACTTGATCGGGGTGGATATCGACCCCCAGCAGATACTGCCGACCGAAATCGAAGTTGAAGGCTTTGAGAATATCGCCGGTGCCCTCGGGGTATCACCCTCGTTCCTGGAACAATACATGTCCGCCGCACGCCTGGCCGCACGGCGCGCGGTGGGCGAGCCGGTGCCGAAATTCGCCAATACCTTCTATCCGTCGGACGGCGGCTCGCAGCGGGCGCCCAGCGGTAACCAGACCAGCCATCGCGACGGCTTCCCGCCGGGTACGCGCGGAGGCATGGTGTTCACGCACACCTTCCCGGCCGATGGCGAGTATCGCTTCAACATTCTGGATGTCGACGCAGGCCTGTATCCGCGCGGCATGGAGACCGCGGCCACGCTGGTCATCCTGGTCGATGGTGAGGAAGTGGCCAGGGTCGATATCGGCGGGCCGGAAGACCTGGCACTGGCCGACCGGGATGGACCCGATGGCCGCGCTGCCATCATCGGCAAGCTCTCAAACATACCGGCGCAGGTCAAGGCCGGTGCGCACGAGGTGATGGCGACCTTCATCGAACGTTCCTGGGCGGCAAGCAACGACACAACCGGTGGCGGAAGGGTTTCCGGCATGCCACGTCTCCAGGACGGCATGGAGGTCGAGGGTCCCTTCGATCCCGTGGGCCTGTCGATGAGCGACAGCCGCGCCAGAATTTTCGTCTGTCAGCCCCAGGAAAAGGCCGAAGAAAGGCCCTGCGCCGAGCGTATCGCACGGCATCTGGCGACCCTGGCCTTCCGTCGCCCCGTGACGGACGCCGATCTGGACTGGCTGCTGCCGTTCTATGAAACCGGCCGGGCGGAAGCCGGCGGCTTCGATGCCGGCATCACCGAGCTGGTGACCGCGATCCTGTCGAGTCCCGACTTTCTTTACCGCACCATCAAGGCCTCGCCTGATGCCGCACGTCCGCTGAGCAACCTGGAACTGGCCTCAAGACTGTCCTTCTTCCTCTGGAGCCAGGGCCCCGACGAGGAACTGATAACACTGGCTACCGAAGAGCGGCTTGCCGATCCCGTCATCATGCAGGATCAGGTCGAACGCATGCTTGCCGATTCGCGCGCCCGGGCACTGGTCGAGAACTTCGCCCTGTCCTGGCTGAACCTCGACGAACTGGAACAGGTCGAGCCGCTGGATCCCGGCTTCAGTGCCGGCATGCGCGCCAATTTCGAAACCGAGATCCGGCTGTTCCTGAGCAGCGTGCTGCTCGAGGATAAAAGCGTGAATGAGCTGCTCAGCGCCGATTACACCTTCGTCAATGATGCGCTCGCCCGCCAATACGGCATCCCCGGCATCCTCGGCCCGCAGTTCCGCCGCGTGACGCTGGCAGACCGGAACCGCTGGGGCCTGCTGGGCAAGGGCGCCGTGTTGCTGCGCACGTCCTATGGCGACCGAACCTCGCCAGTGCTGCGTGGCGCCTGGGTGCTCGACCGCATCATGGGCACCCCGCCCGCCCCGCCGCCGCCGAATGTCGTCACCGACCTCTCGATCCATGAGGGCGAGAAGCCCACCACCGTAAGGGCACGCCTCGAGAAACACCGTGCCAATCCCAACTGCGAACGTTGCCATGGCTTGATCGACCCCCTGGGCCTGGTGCTGGAGAACTTCGATGTCACCGGCCGCTGGCGTGATGTCGATGCACTGGCGAACGAGGAGATTGACACGCATACGAAGCTCTCCAGCGGCAAAGAGCTGAATGGCCCGACGGATTTGCGGGCCTACCTGACACGTCGACCGGAGCAGTTCCCGACCACGGTGGCCAAGCGTCTGATGATGTACGCGCTCAATCGTGAAATCGAATACTATGACATGCCGCATATCCGCAAGATCGTGCATGCCGCCGCAGCGGACAATTATACCTTCGCCGCGCTGATTGGCGGTGTCGTCAACAGTGCCGAATTCCGCCTCCAGGGGCCGGAAGAGTCGATGACGCAGGTGGAGTCCAAAGATGTGGCGTCCATCCAGAGCAAGGGTGCAGACGCCGGAAAGCAACGATAAGGGAGACAGGCAATGGCGATATTTCTGACAAAGAAGCATTTGTCCCGACGCACGCTCCTGCGCGGCGGTGCGGTGACTCTGGGCCTGCCATTTCTGGACGCCATGCTGCCTGCCGGCACGGCGCTCGCCCAGACCGCGGCCACGCCTAAAACCCGCGCAGGGTTCTTCTACATTCCGCATGGCGCGATCATGAACAACACGCCCTTTGGCAAGGAAGCCGATGCCTGGACCTCCAGCGGTGCGGGTGAGAACTTCAGGCTCGGCCACATTCTTGAGCCCCTGGAACCGCTTAAACGCTATGTCACGACCTTCGAGAATATCGAGAACACGGCTGCCGGCGGCTCGGTGCACACGCTCAATCCGGCAACCTGGCTGAGTTGTGTGCGGCCCGATACCGCAGCAAAAAGTGCAAGCATGGCGATCACGCTCGACCAGGTGATCGCCCAGCAGTTGGGCCAGCAGACTGCGCTGCCCTCGCTGGAAGTCTGCTCGGAAACGACGATACAGGTGGCCGCGTGCGGCGGGGCAGGCTGTTATTACGCCTCCACGCTGTCCTATGCCGCCCCCAACGCGCCCTTGCCGATGGAATACAATCCGCGCAAGGTGTTCATCCAGCTCATGGGTGAGGGCGATACGGCGGCCGAACGCGAAGCCCTGATGCGCAAGAATGCCAGTATTCTGGACATGATCGCCGAGCGCACGCAGGCGCTGAGCAAAGAGCTGGGGGCGGACGACAGAGCCATGCTGTCGGACTACCTCGACACGGTGCGCGAGATCGAGCGACGCGTGGCGATGGCGGGTTCGCGCGACCTGTCGGGTGTCAATGTGCCGGATGCACCGGTTGGCGAGCTCGAAAACTTCGACGAACAGGTCAAGCTGATGTTCGATTTGATTGCCCTGGCCTACCAGGCAAACCTGACGCGTGTGGCGTCCTACATCATGGTGGCCGAAGGTACGAACCGCACCTATAATCACGTCGGCGTGCCGGACAGCTTCCACCCGGTCAGCCATCACAGCAATGACCGCGAACGTATTCGCCGGCTGACCATCATTCAGCGTTACCACATGCAGCGCTTCGCCGATTTCCTTGCCAAGCTTGCCGCGACCCCGGACGGAGACGGCTCTCTGCTGGATCATTCGCTGTTCCTGTACGGCTCGAACATGGGCAACAGCAACCAGCACGACAATTACCCCTTGCCGGAGATCCTCGTGGGCGGTGCCAGCGGCGCAATCAAGGGTGGCAAGAACATTGTGCTGCCCGAACGCACCCCGCTGGCCAACCTGCACCTGACGATGCTGGACCGGCTCGGCATCGGGCAGGAAAGTTTTGGCAACAGTACCGGCCTGATCTCCGAGGTTTGAGTCGCATGTGCAGTGAGGGCAGAATGATGAAGACGAGCGAGCGCAGAAGCGTCCTGAAGGTGGGTCTGCACGGGCTCGCCGGGCTGATGGCGATGCCATTGCTGGGTGGCTTGGCGGGCTGTTCGCGGCCAGCGGCGAAGCTGCCGGTCGTGGCTCTTGGCGACCGCATGGCGCTCATCGATGGCGCGCCCGGCAACGTCATCCTGCTGCAGACGAACGAGGGTGTTCTGCTGGTCGACAGCGGCTCGGCAGAGCTGGCCAGGTCCGTGCAGGCAAGTCTGGACGGCGGCCGTGTGCACACCCTGTTCAATACCCACTATCACGCCGACCAGACGGGCGGCAATGTGCTGTTCGGGGAAGAGGGCGCGACCATTCATGCCCATGAGATCACGCGGCAATGGCTGGCGACGGATTTTTATGTGCCGGCAGAAGACCGCTGGGTGCCGGCACTGGCGGAAGCCGGCAGACCCACCGCCGTATTCCGCAAGACCGGTGACATGACGGCGGGTTCGGAAAGTATCGAATACGGCTATCTGCTCGAGGCGCATACGCGCGGTGACATCTATGTGTTTTTCCGTGACTCCAATGTGCTGGCCGTGGGTGATGTGGCCTCGCCCCTGCGTGATCCTGCGCTGGACTGGTTTGCCGGTGGCTGGCTTGGTGGCCGTGTCGACGCCATGGACGATCTGCTGGCCCTGGCCGATGATGCCACCAAAATCGTGCCTGCCTATGGCCCGGTGCTGACACGTGCCCAATTGCAGGCCGAGCGCGACATGATGCTGCACCTTTACGAGCGGACGACGGAACTGACCGACAAGGGGCGCAGCGCGCAGGACATGCTCGATGCGGGCCTGATGGGTGAGGTGGACCGCCGGTTCGAGGATCCCTATCGCTTTCTGTACGATGTCAGCAAAGGCCTGTGGGCCCATTACACCAATTTCGGCGGGAACATTGTTTAAGGCACTGCTCAGGAGATCCGCATGAGAACCAGGACTATCGCAGCAATCGCTCTGTTGTCGTTCGGCACGACGGTGCTTTCAGGCACGGCGTCGGCGCAGCAGACGCTGGTCGATCTCGTGCGCGACGGGCAGCGCGAGGCCGCGCTGGCTGCGATCACCTCGCCGGACATCGATCTCGAGGCGGCTGAACCCGATGGCTCCACGGCCTTGCTGTGGGCGACCTATGCGGACGATCTTGACCTGGTGCGCGCCCTGCTGGCTGCCGGTGCCAGGGCCGATATCAGCAATCGCTACGGTTCCTCGCCGCTCATCGAAGCCGTCAAGCTCGGCAATGCCGAGCTCGTGCGTCTGCTCCTCGACGCGGGTGCAAACCCGGATTCGTCCAACCAGGACAAGCAGACCGCGCTGATGCTGGCTGCCAATATCGGTGCGCTGGACATTGCCAGGATGCTGATCGATCACGGCGCCAACGTGAATACCATCGAGAGTTTCCGCGGCCAGACCGCACTGATGTGGGCTGCTGCCGAGAACCATCCGGCTGTGGCGGAACTGCTGATCGAGTACGGCGCGGATGTCTCCGTGCGCGCCGTGCATGACGACTGGCCGCGCCAGATAACCTCGGAGCCGCGTGCCCAGTTCCGCCAGACCGGCGGCCTCACCGCACTGCTCTACGCCACACGTTCCGGCTGCTATCGCTGCGCGGTCGCCATCGTCGAAGCGGGTGCGGACGTCAATCAAGCCAATCCGGATGGGATCACACCCTTGATCAACGCGCTGGACAACAAAAGTTTCGACATTGCGATGTACCTGCTCGACAAGGGCGCCAATCCCTCTGTCTGGGATATGAATGGCCGCACGCCGCTCTATGTCGCAGTCGACATGAATTCGTTCAAGCTGCGCGGTTTCGGCTTTGGCTTCGGCTTCATCACGGCGGCACCGCGGCAGACGGACACATTCACCGCGATGGACGTCATCGAGCGTCTGCTCGCCATGGGCGTCGACACCAATCACCAGCTTACGCGCATGCGTCCCAATGGCAACGGCAGGGGCCGTTTTGTCGATTACATGATGCGGGGTGGCACCGGGCCGCTGATGGTGGCAACACTCAGCTATGACAACGAGGCGATTCAGGCATTGCTGATGCACGGTGCGGAAGTGGATCTGACCAATGTGTTCCAGATGACGCCGCTGATGGCCGCCGCCGGCATGAGCGGATCGGCTCGCGGTGGTGCCGCTCCCCCGGGAGATGAGCCCCAGGCCCGCGTGATCAGCACCATCGATCTCCTGCTGGACGCCGGGGCAGACATCAATGCCCGCGTCACCGACAGTCATACCTACACAGCCAAACTTGACGCCTATATTCAGGGCCGCGATCAGGAGGGCCGCACAGCGCTGTTCTCTGCTGCGGAATTGGGTTGGGACCAGGTCGTCAAACACCTGATCGACCGTGGTGCGGATCCAACTGTCAGGGACGCAGCCGGGCAGAGCGTCCTCGATGCGGCGATGGCGCCCGCCAGGGCCGGGCCGGGTGCACGGCGCGGACCGGAGAGCGGCAATCGCGAAGCAACGCTTGCGCTGCTCAACGCCGTGCTGGCAAAGTCCGCGATCGGCACCGACGCGGCCCCGGCCGAAGGACCCTGATTGCGCGCTGTCGCGTTTCGTCCAATCCCCGAAAACAGACACTCCCCTCCGCGCGCGCCAGTCAGCTAAAGGAAATACCCCGGTAGCCCTGTGCGGCGATCTCATGGCATTCGGCCACATAGGCCGGATAGCCCAGATAAGGCATGAAAACCCGGGGCTTGCCGGGAATATTGGCGCCCAGGTACCAGGAATTGCAGCCCAGCAGCAAGGTGGGTTTCACAATGTCCGCGACATGTGCCACCCAGTCATCTTCGGCCTGGGCCTCGGCATCGATACGACGGTAATCGTGCTGTGCCGCGTAGCTGATGATGTCGCCGATATAATTCACATGCTGCTCGATGGAGGGCACCATGTTGGTAAACACCGACGGGCTGCCGGGTCCGGTGATGATGAACATATTGGGGAAACCGGCAATCATCAGCCCCAGATAGGCTTTCGGGCTTTCGCGCCATTTGTCCCTGATGCTCAGTTGATCGAGCCCGCGGATATCGATGCGGGTGATGGCGCCGGTCATGGCATCAAAACCGGTGGCAAAGACCAGCGTATCCAGCGGAATGTCCCTGCCGTCCACCTGGATGCCGTGGGCCGTCACTTGTTGAATGGGGTTTTTTTTGATGTCCACCAGTGCCACGTTATCCTGGTTGAAGCTCTGGTAGTAGGAGTCCTCCAGGCACAGGCGCTTGCAGCCGATGGCATGTTTGGGGCACAGGGCGGCGGCCACTTCCGGGTTTTTGACGAGTGTACGGATTTTGTCGCGCAGGAATTGTGCCGCGTAATCATTGGCCTGCTGGCTTACCACCAGGTCGGCATAGGCGCCGAAGAAACCCGATCCGCCTTTTTGCCAGCGTGCCTCGAAGGTACGCTGGCGTTCTTCGGGACTGGCGGCCACGGCCAGTTCCGTGCTGAAGTCAAAATCTGCACCGGTCAGCTGCTGACTGTTGAAGTCACGGAATTGCCTGTAGTTTGACTTGACCCTGCGTTGCACTGCCGGGTCCAGCGGCTGGTTCCCCGCCATCACGACATAACTGGCGGTGCGCTGGAACACGGTCAGCTGCGCCGCACTTTTGGCCAGGTGCGGCATGACCTGCACGCCGGAGGAGCCGGTGCCGATCAGGCCCACCCGCTTGCCATTGAAGTCGACCGGGTCATGGGGCCAGTTTGCCGTAAACAGTTTTTCGCCGGCGAAGTCTTTGATGCCGGGAATATCCGGCTCATTGGGGCAGGACAGGCAACCGGTGGCCAGAATCAGGTAGCGCGCAACGAACGCGGCGCCGGTATCCGTTCGAACCTGCCAGTGGTCGCGGCCTTGATCATAATCCGCGTTGTTCACCCGGGTCTTGAACATGATGCCGTCGCGCAGTTGAAAACGATCGACCACATGCTTCAGGTAACGCAGTATTTCCGGCTGGGTGGCGTAGCGCTCGCTCCATTCCCATTCCTGTTGCAGCTCTTCGGAGAACTGATAGGAATATTCCAGGCTCTCGATGTCGCAGCGGGCGCCGGGATAACGATTCCAGTACCAGGTGCCGCCGATGTCGTCAGCGGCCTCGATAACGATGGCATGCAGACCCAGTTGCCGGAGTTTGTACAGCATGTAGATGCCGGCAAAACCGGCGCCCACCACCACGGCATCCACGTTTTTGGGTTCAGTGTTCATGGTTTTCTCATTTTTCATTGGCAGTATGTCGGCGCATGAATTCACCCGCTCTGTCGATGGCCTGTCGGCCGGGGCTCAGCATGAAACCAAAGGCCTGCCAGACATGCACCATGTCCGGCCAGATTTCCAGGGCCGTGGCCACGTCATGGCTGCCTGCCTGTTGCGCAAGACGGGTGGCATCAGAGAGCAGTATTTCGGCAGAACCGACCTGGATGAGCAGGGGAGGCAGCCCCTTGAGATCGGCATGAAGCGGGGAGGCCAGGGGCTGGTGAGGATCGGCGCCGCCCAGATACAGATCGCGCATGTCCAGCAACCATTCACGGCTGAGTGCCGGATCAGCTGCCTGCTTGCCGGCCATGGAGACACCTTCACAGGCCAGGTCCGTCCAGGGCGACAATAAAAGTGCTGCCGCCGGCATGGGCAGGCCCTGCTCGCGGGCGCGCAGGAGTACGGACAGGCTCAGGCCACCACCGGCGGAGTCACCGCCGACAACGATGCGTGATGCCTGCATGCCCTGTTCCAGCAAGGCCCGATAGGCGGCCACACCGTCTTCAACAGCGGCCGGAAAGGGATGTTCCGGGGCCAGGCGATAATCCATCGCATAGCTGTCCATGCCACCCGCGCGCCCCAGTTCGCCCGCCAGATTCCGGTACGCATGGGCACTGCCAATCACAAAGGCTCCGCCATGCAGATAGAGCAGGGCGGCATCGGCGGCGCTTTGCGCACTGCTGATTTTCAAGCCATCGACGCCGCCGAGTGTGACAGCCTGAAACCGGAAATCTTCGGCGACCGGGATATTGGCCATCATGGCTGCGAAATTTTCACGCGCCTGGGGAGGCGGGCAGGCCAGATCCGGTCCGCTTGACCGCAGCATGGCAACGAGCTGTTGAATTTCTGTCATTGTGATGAGAATCCGTGGTGAACATCAGCGTTGAACATCAGCGCCGAAATTAGAGCAGGAAAAGTATTGGAAGGCAAACCGGCCGGTCCCGGGCACTCGAGGCGACGTCAGCGCCGAGATGTTGTTTTCCGGCAAAGCGCTTTATACTGCCGGGTCCTTGACGGTCTTTGCGTTCCGTATTCCGTCAGAGCTGCTCGCCGCAGATATGCGTTTGCCCTAAACAAAAAAAGATGTGGGGGAATACATGCAAAAGAATAATAGCCCTGTGTATAAAAGCCGGTACCTGAGCGTCCTGGCACTGGCCAGCCTGCTGATTCCGGTTGCGCTGGCGCAGCAAGTTGCCGATATCGGCTTTACCAGCGTGGGCCGGGCAGCTCCCCTGGCGGCGGATATCAACGAATATGAATTCACCGGTGCCACCATGCGCCGCGACCCAGCCGTTGCCGGACCCGCCAATGAGCCGCCGACCTTCACTGGCTCGGCCCCACCCGGAAGCAGTCCCCCCGGCATTGAAGCGCTGGCCGTGGACCTGTTCACGTCCACGGATTTTTACCAGGATCGTGAGCTGTGGAGTGATCCACGCTATTTTCGCTGCAACAGCTCTGCCGCTATCGAGGATCTGTGGGGTGGCAGCCGTCGTGCGCCCCTGGTTGGGGACGATCCGCCCAACTCCACAGCGTGGGGCTATTGTGACCGCGATTATCCGCGTGCGGCCATCGTGAGTCCCTATGGTTTTGCAACGGCGCAGGAACATTATGAGGCGCTGTTGGCCGAGACGCATCAGCGCGGCGGGCCCACAGAACATACCTACGCCACCGTGCCCGGCGAATGGACCGGCCGTTACATGCATCCCGGACGCACTCCCGGCAACGGCTACTGGTACCGGATGCGGCATTCGCAGATACCGACCATTCTGTCATTGCTGACAGAGGAGTATCAGACCCGCATGGTGCAGGAGGCCTACCACCACGGCCACAGCAATGCGGCCCAATGGCCCTCGCAGTATTGCTGGCCGGAAGGTTTCATGCGGCGCTGGCATGAAGCCGCGATCTGGGAACAACACATTCTGGTGACGCCCAAACTGGTGCAGATACTGACCGGTGTGGCGCGCAACTTCATCACCGATATTCATGTCGGCCGTGAGTTCAACATGGAAGGCTCCGTGCCGCGCCTGGGTAGTGACGTGCCGCGCTGGTACGGCGAAACCATCGGTTTCTGGGATCAGGATGTCCTGATCACCTGGACCTCGAACATTCAGGGCTGGAAGGTCCATGCCGCCCCGGAGCACTCCAACCAATTGCAGACTATCGAGATTTACACGCCGAATCGTGATCAGGACGGCAACTTCATCGGTTTGAACCACGAAGCCATCTTCTATGATCCGGAAGCCCTGGTGGAACCGGTGCGCATCATCCGCAACTATGTCAAACTCAGCGATTTCGATGAAGGTGATCCCTATGTCTTCGTCGAGTGCGTTCAGTCTATTTTTCCGATTGATGGCATTGCGACACCCGTTTCACCCGGTCAGGTGATAGAATACAAGGTGCCTGACATGTACGGGCGTCCCTGGGCCAAAATCTGGGAAGAATACTTCGAACAGGGAATGAAAAGGCCGCAGGAAGAGGATATTTTCAGTTTTGAATGAGTCCAACAGATCTATAGGCAAGTCATGCCAATGCCGGAGATAGGAACTATGAATACATGCAGTAAAGTCGCAAGCCTGCTTGCCATCGTGACAGTGCTGGCTGTCCTGCCGGACACCGGGGTCCAGGCCCATCATTCCTTTGCGATGTATGATTTACAGACCACCCGGGTGTTTACCGGTGTGGTGACGCGCATCGATCCGGCACCCAATCATTTGCAGATTTACTTTGCGCCGATGAATGCCGAGCGCAAAAACGTAGAGCGCGACGCCAAGGGCGAACCGGTCATCTGGGCCGTTGAGATGGGAGGTTCTGCGCAGATGGCCAGAGACGGCGTGTCCGTCAACAGTTTTCCACCCGGCACGGTATTCAGCGTTGGTCTGCACCCTCTGCGCAACGGAGAAGCAGCCGGCAGCCGCGAAGGCGGCCTGTTCCGGTGCCCGGACAAGACCCCACCTGCAGCCGGCATGCATTGCGACTCGGTGGAGGGACATATCGCAATCGGCAATGCGCCGCTGCCGGAGCCGGTGGAGCCGCGGGAATAAGAGTGAGCATGACCCCTGGTTATCAGAAAGGCAGATCAGTCTGACTGTTTAAGGTATTTCTGCACGCGCCGGTTCACCACGTCTGCGACAAAGACGTTGTCATTCTCATCCAGGGTCAGAAAGTGCGCTTCACCAAACTGGCCATTGTCCGCGCCGGGGCTGCCGATGGCGCCGAGCACCTGGCCATCCATGCTGAGCCTGGCAAACTGACCGTCGAAGCCGGTGGTCATGTACATGTAGCCATCGTCGTGCAGGTGGATGGCACAGGCCATGGCGTTGAATTTCCATTCGCGTAAGTAGTTTCCCTCAGTATCGAAAATCTGCACGCGGAAGTTTTCGCGGTCGGCGACGTAGACATTGCCGGCCGCATCGATCTGGATGGAGTGCGCCACGGCGAACTGGCCGGGACCGGTACCCCGGCTGCCCCATTGCTTGATGAACCGCCCTTCCGGTGTGAACTTCAGGATTCGTGGTTCCGCCGGGCCATGGCCCTGCGCGACATAGATGTTGCCCTCGGCATCGAGCGCCACTTCATTGGGCTGGTTGAACAGATGAGAGCCGCTGGCTTCGTTCCATTCGCCGGCCTCACCTTTGTTGCCCAGGGTCATCAGCACCTCACCATCAGGGTTCATTTTCATGACCACCTGGGTGCCGACATCGGTGACCCAGAGATTGCCGGCCGCATCGATCGTCAGACCGTGGGAACGTCCGAACAGGCTGGGGTCGCCGAAGCTGCGCAGCAGCTTGCCATTGGCATCGAATTCCAGAAAGGGTTGTTCGCCGCGGTGCAATACCAGCAGGTGACCTGCGGCCGTAAAAGCCACCGAGGCGACGGAAGCAAATTCATGGCCATCCATCTGGAAGGCTTCGGCGCCACTCACGGGCAGGTAATCTGTCAAAGGCGGGGCATCGAGCGGAATCAGCGGGCGCTTGGGGGGCTGTGCACCGGCGACGGTGGCCAGCATCAGCAACAGGGCTGGAAGTAGCTTGTTCATCATGGTTCTCCTGTGTATTGGCCGAGTATAAAGGAATTGGACCACATGCCCAACGAGTCCGCCATTTTTGGGAGGACGGATGTCTGTTCAGGGGGCTGGAACAAAAAGCATCTGGTCGATCCCGACATTTTCCAGGGTGGTCTCCTGACCGGAAGGCCAGACGACCCTGACGATTTCGACGATGCCGGCCTTGCCCAGGCCAAAATAGGCTTCAACCGGATTCTGCGACATATAGTTGCTGCCAGCGCTGAGTTCCCGCATTTGTATCTGCTGATTGGCCGTGACATAAATGCGGGCGCCGATGGCCTGCGAATTGGCCCGTTCACCGCCGACCGTGACATGCAGGTAATGGTTCTCGTGGCTGCTGTCATTGCGGAATAAGCGTGGCGGGCCCTCACTGTTGGCAATGAAGATATCCACGTCACCGTCGCGGTCATAGTCAAAACACACGACGCCGCGACCCTGACCATCGTCGATCAGTCCCAATTCAAAGGATCGTTCCCTGAAGCCACCATGCTGATCCGCCATGAAGAGGCGGGAGGAGTCCCTGTCGAAGGGCAGCAGGGCCGACCAGCCACTGGCGGTATAGCCATTGACATGGAAGAGGTCCAGGAAGGAATCGTTGTTGAAGTCCGCAAAGCAACTGCCCCAGCCCCAGCTGCCCAGACGGGTTCCGGTTTCATCGGTCACATCGCGGAAGCTGCCATCGCCCTGGTTCTGATAAAACCGATTGCCACTGGCCCCCCAGGGTACTTCCGGACGAGGCCCGGCATAGTCGTAAATGCTCGACACAAACCAGTCGAGGTCACCGTCATTATCATAGTCGCCAACGGCGGCACCCATGCCGTTTTCGTCAGAAATGACAGCGGTGGTGATGACGCTGAAGGTGGCATTGCCATTGTTGTGCAAAACCTGACTGGTACCGAAATCACCGGCAAGCAGGATATCGGGCCAGCCGTCAGAATCGATATCGGCAAAATTGGTGGTAAAGTCCGCACTCAAGCCGGCGGGGATGCCGGCCTGCTGGCTGATATCGCTGAAGGAACCATCCCCGTCGTTGCGCCACAGGGACGTCTGCCAGCGATTCCAGAGCCAGTGATTGACCCAGAAATCAAGATCGCCGTCCTTGTCGATATCCGCAAAGGAGGCTCCCAGACTGAGCAGCATATCGGTCATGCCGGTAGCGGCAGTGACATCCTCGAAGGTGGCATCTTTCTTGTTGTGGAACAGCGTGGGTTGAGTTCCGTTGATGCCGGTCAGCAACAGATCAAGAAAGCCGTCACCATCATAATCGGCAAAAGCCACGCCGGCGTTTTCCTTGCCATTCAGGTTGACACCGGCCATTTCTCCCACTTCAGAAAAGCTGCCATTGCCAAGATTTTTGAACAACAGGTTGGGGCCTATGGAGCCCCGGCTGATATACAAGTCCACCCAGCCGTCGTTGTCATAATCGCCGGCCGCCACCCCTGCGGTAATGACGCGCAGATCACGGTTGGATCGGGGTGCTGTGACATAACCGTGACTGTAGTCAAAACCGGCAAGGCGACTGACCTCCGTGAAATGCCCGGTGCCGGCGATCACCCGGATGCGGGCATGGCTGGACAGGCGGGTGTGCGAGCCGATGTCCGCTTCAAAGTGAAGCAGGTATTCGCCCACCCTGAGCTTTGGCAGCGTCAACAATTCGAAATTGTCAAAGCGCAGGGCGCCGTTCTGCGCTGAAACCGCTTTGCTTGTTACCGCCTCGACCCTTCCGGGATGAATATAGGAAAACAGGCCGGCCCGGGTGTCGGCATAGAGATAATAGTGGGTGATTTCACCCTGGTATGATCCGGGATCAAAGCTGATTTTGAGGGTCATGGGCGTCCCCTCAGTCACCATCAGGTCGCTGGCATCGTTGATGGTAATGGCTATTTGCAGCTCTGGATTGTCGGTATTGCCCTGAGCATCATCCAGGCTGGACACGGGGTCACTGGTGGCGGGGCCAGACAGCCACCAGCATAAAAGCAGCAGGCGGCTGACGAGGGTGAAGACAGGAGCATTCTTCATATTGTCATTGTTATACAAATGTCCAGGTCAGGCAGGGTACTCCATTTCGCGATGCGAAGGAATCCTGTTGGGAGTCTGGCGGACTCCTGTCATTCAGGAACCAGGCACTCGACTTTCCAGTTGCCCTGTAGGGGCGCCAGCTGCTGTTGAAGGGCAGGCAGGATCTGCCGCAAGCGTCCGGGCAGGGTCCAGGGTGGGTTGACGGCAATGATGCCGCTGGCGCTCATGCCGAAATCGCTGGTATCCGGAGTCATGCCCAACTCGAATTGCCAGAGATCACGAAGCCCGGCGCGCATGATTCGGGCGATCATTTTGTCACAGTCCTGGCGTTGCACGACCGGATACCACAGCAGCAGGTGAATGTCCCGCATGCGCTGGCTGGCGGTGCTGAGATAGGCCACCACTTTTTTATAGTCATCCTTGATTTCATAGGAGGGATCGAGCAGCACCACGGCACGCTTGTGAACAGGAGGCAACAGCGCCCTGGCACTCAGGAAGCCGTCCGCTTTTTCACAGACTGTGCGATGCTCCTGCGCAAAATAGTCATTGAGGTGGTTGAAGTCGGTATTGTGCAGCTCGTACAGGTGCAGCCGGTCCTGCGGCCGCAGCAGCGCGGCGGCAAGTGCGGGGGAACCTGGGTAGTGGTGCCTGCCCAGAAAGGGCAGCAGGGCCTTTTGATAGCTGTCCAGACCGGCTCGCGCCTCTGGATCGAGTTGGCGGGCAAGAGCGGCAAAGGTCAATGCCAGGATGCCCTTGTCCGCCTCCCGGGTCTTGCGCGCCATTGCAGAGTGCAGGGAATAGCAGGCGGCGCCGGCATGGGTGTCGATATAGAGCACGGGCGCCGGTTTGCGGATGACATGGTCGAGCGTGTTTGCCAGCACCAGGTGTTTCAGAATGTCGGCGAAAGACCCGGCGTGAAAGGCATGACGGTAACTCAGCATCGCGGTCCTGCGGGGAGGAGAGTCCTGGCCTGTCGTGCTTTCTGCTTCATGTCATCGCTCATGGAAGGCTTGGGACGGTGAACGTCAGTGTAGTCGGCATGATACACTGCCCGCTTCGCATAGGGGAGTCGCCGGTGCAGCAGATTCGGG
>JAVVEZ010000150.1:0-2769 GCA_032250895.1 Pseudomonadales bacterium
GCAATGCAAGCGCTGCAGCCGCCGGCCTGGCGGAGAGAAACAGCCTGCCGACCACCATGACCCTGCTCGGTCTCGGCTCCATTCCGGCTGATCATCCTCTGGCATTGGGTATGCTTGGTATGCATGCGGCGCGGTACACCAACATGGCCCTGGAGGAATGTGATCTGCTGATTGTTGCTGGCGCCCGCTTTGATGACCGGGCAACCGGTAAAATGAATGAGTTCTGCCCGAACGCCAGGGTTATTCATATCGATATCGATCCGGGCGAGATCAACAAGTTGCGGACAGCCGATATGCAGCTGGTTGGCGATGTGGGGGAGGTTTTCAGGGAAATGATGCCGATGATCGAGCAGAGAGGACGATCCGGCTGGCTGGAAAGAATAAGGCAGCTGAAGCGGGAATACCCTTTCATTATGCCGGGACAGGACGACCCCTGCATGCCGTACGGGCTGATCAGGCAGATCGCGGCGATTGCCGACGATGATGCCATCATTGCCACTGATGTCGGGAAACACCAGATGTGGGTCGCGCAGGCGTATCCTTTCCGGAGATCCCGGCAACTGCTGACTTCCGGGGGGCTCGGCACCATGGGGTTCGGCCTGCCTGCGGCTATCGGAGCATCCCTGGCCCATCCGCAAAGGACCGTTGTCTGTTTCAGCGGTGACGGCAGTATCCTGATGAATATCCAGGAGCTTGCCACCGCGGCTGAACACCGGGTCAACCTGAAGATTTTCGTTCTGGATAATACGTCACTGGGCCTGGTGCGTCAGCAGCAGAACCTCAGACCTCCGGACCTCAAGGAAACTGTTATGATACCAGCTCGTAGACCAGGCGCAATTCTGTACCGGGAAATTTTACCCGTGTTTCATTGAGTTCACGGCAGAGTTTTTTGATCGCTTCAGCACTGCATTTGTTGGCCGGCTGGTGGAGGCGCACGGTGAGTGAACCTCTGGCGTAGTCCGGAAGAAGATCGGCTTCGGTTGCGTACAAGCTACGCAGCAGACTGCGGGCTTCGTCCTGGTGGCACATGCTTCGGCGGAGAATGTTAGCCATGGCTGTTTCGGCGCGATAGGCGATCATTTTTATAGTATCGATAAAGTATTTGCTTTTCATGCCCAGTTGCCTGAACCGATCCTCGGGCGGCAGGTCTGAGAATTGCACATACCGCGGAGTATTGCGCCGACACTCTTTCAGCTCTTCGAGAGTTGACTCCATTTCCTTCATTTCTTCCCGTAAGGCCTGCTTTTTTTCTTCATAGGCAATCACCTTGTCCGGGTCAATATCGTCACAAAGGACAATCTCATTGCATTGGCACCGTTTTCTGCCAAGCTGAGCAGCCAGTTTTTTTACATCCCGGTCCGCCTCCCGATACAGGGGACAAATTACCTTGGTGGACTCAGGAATATTTTCAGTCGAATAGTCGATAAGTGCATCAAGGCTGTAGTGTTCTCGCATGTATTTGAAAAAATTCTCCTGAGACCACCTGGCGAACATGGTCGCTGCAGTTCTTGTCAGATCCCGCAGGTAATCAGTGGAGATAATCGGTGTCTGATGACCCGTTTTTGTCAGTCGCCGAATTTCACGAACCCATATCTTGTCGCCCAGGTATGTGCCGCGCTCTGCAAGCAGCATGGTGACCTCGTGACCGGTGATCAGCTTGACCTCATATTCACGGAATTCGGATTCCGGCCAGTTCTCACCGGGATACTTATGATACGTCAGACAGGCTATGCGTTTCGCCCACATCCTGACAAAAAAATCAGGACTGTAGCCCTCACGGTCAAAGATCAGGTTGAATCGGGGAACAAGAGAATTGTTCTTCTGGTCAAAAAGGCTCGGCTGGCCGGGAATGTCCCGTTCCAGTCGTGGAATAATTTCCTGTTCCAGCACGGTCAGCAGACCGGGATCAACCGCCTTGTTGATCATGAAAAACGGCTGGCCATCCATGGCGTTTACCCAGTAATCCGTTGTGGCGCGCAGACAGAGTTTCTGCCGGGCAACGTGATGGCGGGGCAGTTCGGTCTGTTTGCCGTTATAGACCCGGACATGACCGTCAATGTACAGTACTCCCGCTGTCTCCGGGAACATACCCATCCAATCACGGCATAATTCTCCGGCCCATTGCGGAGCCCGGTTGTCTTCACAAAGAATCCTGACCTTCCTGCGCAGCGTCTTTGCCTCAGGGATCCGATCAAGTCCAAGCAGCTTACCCCATTCTCCGGGGGCGCAATATCTCAGGGCTTCAATTCTTTTCAGCCGGGCCAGGGCCATGAAGGCAAGCAGAAGAAAGATGGTCGTCAGATCATAATACCCATCCGGCAGTTGAAAATATTTTCCGGTGTGCCGCAGCAGGCCCATGCTCAACAGGGATGGCATTGCCAACAATACGCCGCCGTTGGGCACATCAAGACAGGGTGAAAACTCCGGTGTAACCGGCCCCTGTTTAAACAGGCTTGCTTCAAGGCGTCCAAAGATATTGGTTGCCCCCATTCCTATGGGAGCAGATCCATCTACCTTGCTTCGTTCACTTTTCGTGGATACGGTTATCTCTGCCGGCAGCAGTTTTTTTTTGGCTTATGCAGTTTCCCGGAAGAAATCGCTTTCCGAAGGGTGTCGGCCTTCAGGCCCAGTTCCTGTGCGATCTCGGAGACAGCATATTCATTGTCAAGCATTGCCTGGACTTTCTGCAACACGTTCGGAGTGAGTACGGCGGCACCACGCCGCTGTGGCGGTTCAAAGAAACCGGCCGCACCTTTTTCACGGTATAAC
>JAVVEZ010000077.1:0-16364 GCA_032250895.1 Pseudomonadales bacterium
GCCCGGCATCAGGTAGGCGGCACTGACAAAGAAGGAATCTCCGTCGAACAGACAGAAACAATCTCCATCCGCGGGTGGACTGGCCAACGTCAGGTCGGCATCAAAATCCTTGTACTCCCCCTCAAGAGTCAACACACTGCCACCCTTGAGCACGGTTTCAGACAGCAGGTCCAGGGTATAACCAAAAAAATCCCCCGCTTCGGCCGCGCTGCCGGTACCATCCGACTGCCCCTGCAGCGACAGTCCCAGGGTCAGAATATTGCCCAGACCGCCATAATAGGTACTGCTGGTGTAATACCCCGGATTGTCCTCCTTGTTCAGGAAGTTATAGGCAAAACGGCCCGCAAAGAGCGGTTCATCATCGGTATTGCTGAAGCCTTCAAGACCATCGAAAACCCCGGCCGCATACTGAAACCTGCCATAACTGCCCCATACGGTGATGCCGTCATCACGGCCGAAGGTACCGGCTGATCCGCCCTGATCCGACGGAAACAGTGGCTGGGTATACTGGTTCCAGGTCAGCCCGTAAAAAGGACCGTTCATTTCAATACGATCGGCCGGGGTCAGCATGCGCCCAATCCAGACATTGAACAGCGGAGAGAATTCAAACTGCGCGATGGCGTCAAGGACATCCACTGGTCCGTCACCGAAGATTTCGTCGGTATTGAAGGTGAATTTGACCAGCTCGTGAACCTGGCCGGAGACATAAAGACGCATGTTCTGCACGTCGAAATTGGTACTGTAGGAATCACCGGAAGGCGCAGCATCCTCGGTGGCGACCATGGCCGTACGAATCCCGGCGCCAATATTGATCCAGCGGTTTTCATCCATTTCCATACGGATACCCGCCATCGCTGCCGGAGTGAGCACAAGAAAACCCCACATCCCTGTGGCCAGAAGAGTTTTAAACTTTTTGCCTCTATCGTACCGATGGAACAGGTTTCCTGCATGCTGCGTTGCACTGGTTTTCATCTCTGCTACCTCAGGTATGGGATTAGGGTTGGCAGCCATATTGAAAGCAGGGCAGGTTTCAGACAATTCGCCAAATGACACCCATGGCTATGTCATATGACGTAGTTTCAACATCGAGTTTCAACATCGAGTTTCAACATCGAGCTGCGCTCATGCCGCATGAAATGAGATGGGCAGATTACCTGTCTGCTGAGCAATAGTGCGGCAACCGGGTTTTCGGCATGGACAGGGAACAGACAGGACGCTTTTACAACTCTTTCATCGTCAAGGTGATCCGGGATTTTTCCCTGTTGCTGGCGCTGCTGCTGGCCGTGGAAACCAGCCTGCGCCTGGGCCTCTCCCTTTACGACTATTACACCGAAGCCGCCGAACAAACCGCCATTGCAGCAGACCAGCTGGCGGGGAACGTCAAGGACATCATGCTCAATTCCGGTGGACCCGTGGCGTCACGCACCATTTATCCCATTCTGCACAGCAATTATCAGGCGCTGGGGTTCTCCATTGCGCTGACACCTTCGGAAACCACCCGCTCCTCCATGCGCAAACTGTTTGATCAGGAGGTCCATGGCATTCCATCACAGTGGCCACCGGGTGAACGCTTCCAGGAAACGACCCGGGTCTTGCAGGCCGAGCCCTTTTGCCTGGGTTGCCATGTCGATGCCCAGATCGGCGAGTCGCTGGGCGAGGTGACGGTGCGCCGCTATCTGCACGAGCATCTGGCCGCCTGGTGGCACGAAGTACAGCTCACCGGCCTGCTGACCGTGGGGAAACTGGGTCTGGACATCCTTGTGCTGTTTCTGCTGCTGCGGGTCCGCATGGAACCCTTGATGAACCTGCGCGCGGTGGTGGGTGCCCTGACCCAATCCAATCAGGGCCTGTCGCGCCGGGCGGAGGTCCACAGCAACGATGAATTTGGTGAACTGGGCATGAACATCAATGATCTGCTGGACCGCATCACCACCGTGATGGGAGACCTGCTGACCATGCTCAATCAGGTCGTGGCCATCAATGGCAGACTCACCCAGAGCAGCCAGGGACTGATCAAGAGCTTCGCTCAGGTCGACAGTTGTGTTCGCACCACGCAGGCCGAATTGCAACAGCAGATTCAGGCCCTGCATGAGCGCAGCAGCCAGCAATTTCACGCGGTGGATCACGCGCTGGCGCAATCCGGCAAAAGTGGCGGGGACACCGGCAAGGATGCCGCACTATCGGCAATGAGCGCTTTTGCAGCCCTCAAGCTGGATATCGGCAAGCTGCTGAACCAGCTTTCCGATGTGGTAAAGCCGCTTGGCCAGGCCAACGAGGCCGGCCATGAATTACGGCATTATATGCAGAGCATAGAGCATCTGGAGGAACGTCTGAGCCGGGTCACCGAAGAGGGACGGCGGCTGCTGACCCGCCTGTCCTGACCTGCCTGTCATAGCAGTGTCTGATCTATCCAGTCCTGGTGCGAGGAGATTCTTTCATAAAGTTCGATGGCGCCATAGAGTCCTTCCGGCGCCTGCGGATCGGCCGGGTCTGCAATTTCACCCCGGGCAACACCCAGTATGAACAAGCCAGTGTCGGTTTCCAGCAGGGCCGGGCCACCACTGTCACCCAGCCCTGGAACGCCTTCCAGTTGCAGGGCATGCTGATCGCGCCGGCGCGGATCGTCAAAGCGGAAGCGCAGCCACTGACCCGCCTGAAATACCGTATTCTGAGCCCGCCGGAAGTGACCATCATTGCTCTTGCGCCCCACCGTGCCATATCCGGTGTAACCCCAGCCCAGAAATGACACAACCTTGTTGAGCTCATCGCTATCACGGTACAGCGTCACCGGCCTGATGGCGGGCACGTCCCGGTCCAGCCTGATCAATGCCAGGTCCACCGCCATGCTGTCATTGGGGTGATAATCCGGATGAATGACCAGTTCGGCAATGTCATACGACTGCCCCCCAATGCTCAGATGATAGGCTTCCTGCCTGTCCAGGGTTGCCTGGATCGGCGTCTGATCGGTGCAGTGCGCGGCCGTAATGGCCCACTGCGAGCTGATCAAAGTGCCCATGCACACCTTGTTGTTGAAGCGGTAATGCAGGTAAAAAACCTGGGGAAAAGCCTTTTCATCCACCCGGTATCCGGCATCCGCCCGGTCATGCCGGATCACAATGGCCTGGGCGGCAAGCCCGAAGCCCAGGAACAGGACCAGTGCGGCCAGTTTCAGTCCGGTGTTAAAAAGAGGCATAATGAAGCCCGCTCGTATCAGGCATCACTGCCCTGTGATTTGACGCATTGTCACGCATCTGTCTGCAACACACTGGAAATGGTTATGGCCAAAGACCCTGACACCCCGGAACCGGAATACGAAAAATCCGGCCTCTATCCCGAACATGGCAAGCCCTTTCGCCTATGGGCACTGCTCGGCTGGCTGACCTTGGTGATTGTCATTCTGGCCGGCATCTCTGCCCTGTTGAATTTTATTCTGCTTTAGTTTCTTTCTGCCGCCCGTGCTGACCGGACTCGGTGTGCAGGTGCTGCCGGACGCGCGACAGGCCAATATTGGGTTTATACGTCGACTTGCCCGCACGGCTGATGATTCTGTAAAGCCGCCACACAAAATAAATGGAGGCTATCACCACAAACAGTATGATCGCCAGAGCCAGCCATTGCGCGTGCGTCAGTGCAGCCGGATCCAGCAAGGCGCTCATCAATCCTGCCATGACGTCCCCCTTTCCTTGCCTGCAAAATCGTCATTATGCAAAATCGGCCTGGGTATTGCCACCCCATTCCATACCGGCACACGGCCATTGCAAGAGCGGTCCGAGCCAGCAGCAGGCATACCTCAAAAATTGACCCCCAGGGCCAGACCAAATACCAGCGAATCTTCCTTGTCGGTGACATCGTAATGAATCTGTGGCGAGAGCGTGAAATGATCGAATTCAAACTCATAGAGACCGCCAATCCGGCCGACGACATTGGTCTGGTGTTCGATAAACTCCAGGCCTGGTCCGACCTGCATGACCAGGCCATGAAACAGATGAATATCCGCCACGTCCAGCACCGTGGTCGCGTTAAAGGCACCCGCCGTTTGCTCGACGACAACACCCAGGCCAACGCGGCTGGTGACCCGATATTCGTAATCCAGCGCAAATGTGGCCGCCGTATCATCCCTTCTGTCCTCTTCCATTCCTTCGCCCACCCCTTCACCCGCCATCGGCTCGGCCTTGCGCCTGAGGTCCGTGGCCCCGGCAAAGATCGATACGTGGTGAGGGCCATACTCACTTCTCTCCGGGACATGGCCCGCCGAGCGCTCTTCCACCTCAGCCATGCCCGGTACTGACCAGACAAACAGGCCGACACTCACCAAGCTCAATACGATACTTCTGGACACTGGGAAACCTCCTACGGTCATTTCAGCCATTCAACATATTGACAAACAATTCAATCTTCTCCAGTCGCTGCACCGGATCGCTGAGTTCCAGCAGCGACTGCTTGTCCTGGTTGGACAGGGGCAACAGTTCACTGAGCCGCCAGGCAATCTCGCGCAGGTCGTCAAAGCAAATGTCCAGCTTCAATTCCTCGATGGCCGGATGGCGGGTCAGTCTTTCCAGCAAACCGACATACTCGCTGTAGGCTTCGGTCACCGGGATGGGCCCGGTGGAAACGGCATCATCCTGACGAAAACTTACCCTGGCCATGCACAGTTCATCCGCTTCGCGCCAGGACTCGATGATCTGGAAGGTCATGCGGCCTTCGGCCGTGATCCCCAGCAAACCATTGGCCAGGGGGTTCCAGTCCACCACCTCGGCGTAGGTGCCAACCCGGTGGATGGCCAGTTTCTGCCCGAGCTGTGCAACCTCGCTGCCCTGTTCTATCAGAACGATGCCAAAACCGCTTTCCTGCTTCAGGCATCGGCGGATCATGTCCACGTAGCGGGACTCGAAAATCTGCAACGAAATCCTGCCCTTTGGAAACAGCAGGGAATCGAGCGGAAACAGCGGAATCGTTTCCATACAATACGTCAGGGGATGCTTGTCGTCAGCGCAAGTCAGACAGGTCAAGTGCCTGGCCAGTCAACTCGAGCTGTCTGCGAATATCGTCCGGTGCGGTCAGCCCAATGCTGCGACTGAGCTCCTGCCGGCCCCGAAACATCAGAATGGTCGATTGCGTACTCACCCGGTGTGCCGTCAGAAAATCCTTGTCCGTATCAAAGTCGACACGAAATTTCACCACGTCCGGATACGGGTTTTCAGCCAGCAAGGACTCCAGCGCATGATGCTGCGCCAGGCAGGTGGGGCACCAGGTCGCATACACATCAGCCAGAATCAGCCGGCCGCCTTGCTGGGCGGCGGCAAAAGTGGCGGCATCATATTGGGTAAAACCCGGTAACAACGGGTCCGGCGCACGCAGGTTCATATAAATCAAGCGCCCGAACAAGGCCGTGCCCAGCAGCAACACCAAGCCGGTATTGATCAGTAATTTTCGTAGCTTTGGTGTCATGTCTGCCTCTTCCTCAAGTTTTGAAACCCTGATCGTGCGTTTACTCAAGCTGTGTGACCGCTTATTACCGGAAATTGTTTCCCGGTGAAAAAACTGCTTCAAACAGCGCCTCGCTGATTCAGGCCGCCAGTATCTGACACAGCTGCTGCTGCAAGCCTTCGAAGCCACCGTTGCTCATGATGACGATATGATCACCGGCCTGTGCTTCGGCTGCCAGCACCATCAGTATTTCCGGCACCGAATCGAAAACCTGAAAATCTGCTTTGCTGGCATGGGCGATGGCGTCCAGATCGAGGCGCGTGGCTTCATTACGGTACCACAGCACCCTGTCTGCGGCGTCCAGTGCCGCCGCCAGCGTCTGCTGATGATAACCCATTTTCATGGTATTGGAACGGGCTTCGATGACGGCAATCAGACGGCCGCTGTCACGGTTTTCGCGCAGTTTTGCGCGCAGACCCTCCAGTGTGGTCTTGATGGCCGTAGGATGATGGGCAAAGTCATCATAGACCCGGATTCCTCTGGCCGTCAGCAGCAATTCCAGACGACGCCTGACCCCGGCAAAGCGTGACAGAGCCTCGCAACCGAGCGCCAATGGCACGCCGGCATGGGCCGCTGCGGCTACCGCCGCCACCGCATTGCGAACATTGTGCTGACCACTCAATTGCCAGTGTACGTCGGCCTGTTGCCGGCCCCGGCTGATCGTGAAGGCCGAACAGCCGGCATCGGCCACACTGACCCGCCACGGTGCCTTCAGGTCTTCGTCATCAGCGCCCAGCACAGAAAAATACTCGCACTGACTCCATATCCCCTTCTGAAAAACCTGTTCCAGATTGGCATTACCGGCGGGTGCCAACACCAGGCCGGACTGCGGAATGGTTTTGAGAAAATGACTGAACTGGGTCTGGATGGCCGCCAGATCGGGGAAAATATCCGCGTGATCGAATTCCAGGTTTGCAAGAATGGCGGTACGCGGCCGATAATGAATAAATTTTGAACGTTTGTCAAAGAAAGCGCTGTCGTATTCATCCGCCTCTATCACAAAAAAAGGCGACTCTCCCAAACTGGCCGAAGAGGGGAAATTTTTCGGTACCCCGCCGATCAGATAACCCGGTTTCAGATCCGCGCAGTGCAGAATCCAGGCCAGCATGCTGCTCGTCGTGGTCTTGCCATGCGTGCCCGCCACCGCCAGCACCCATCGGTCCTGCAGGACATGCTCGGCCAGCCACTGCGGGCCGGAGCAGTAAGCCATCCCCCGGTCCAGTACATATTCCACGGCAGGGTTGCCGCGCGAACAGGTATTGCCAATCACCACCAGATCGGGATCGGCGAGCAGAGGGGCTGGATCATAGCCACTGTGCAGGGTAATGCCCTGCTCTTCCAGTTGCGTACTCATCGGGGGGTAGACATTCTGGTCGCTGCCGCTGACCTGATGCCCCAGCTGCTTCGCCAGGATCGCCAGGCTGCCCATGAATGTGCCGCAAATGCCAAGGATGTGAATATGCATGGCGCGCATTGTCGCAGAAGCCCGGAAGACGCGCTACCATGAAGCCATTGCCCATCGATCAGTCCAACAATGTCCGGACCTCGGGCCAGCTGCGTTTGCCGTTCTCGAGCATTTCAGCCTGCAGCGCCTGCGGCACCCAGTCGCGGATGGCCGACTGAAACCCGCTTCTATGCTGAATCCGCTGGAACCAGGCTTCGACACGGGGTCGACGTCCATGCTGCCAGGCGCCCTCCATGGCCAGTGCCATCAGGCGATTGACATAGGGCGCCAGCGCCACATCGGCCATGCTGAAATGCGAACCCACCAGCCAATCCGAGTGCATCAGCGCCTCTTCCATTCTGTCGAGATAACTCAGGTACAGACGAATCTTGCCGGCGGCCCCGGGTGCGCTCAGACCTTCCTGCAGCCACTGCCATTTCAGGGTCCTTGCCGCCAGTCCCCCGGCACCATCCGTCTTGAGAAAGTCTTCGAAATTTCCCACGCCATTGCGCAGGATGGTATGACGATGGGATACCACATAGGTAAGGGCGGAGCAGGCCGGATGCAGTTCTTCATCCACCGCCTTGGTCCAGTACCGGACCAGCAGTTTTTCATAGGGATCGGAGGGATACAGCGCGTTGCTGGGAAAACAGTCCTCCAGATATTCACAGATCAGCGTGGACTCGACGATGATACGGTCCCGATGCTTGAGAGTCGGCACCACGCCCTTGGGGTTGACGGCGAGGTAGTCCGCCCGGAACTGCTCACCGGCGAGGATGTCGATATAGACACTTTCCCAGTCGAGCGCTTTCTCCGCCAATGCAAAGCGCACCTTGGCCGCGCAGGCTGAAGAACCGTGGTGATAAAGTATCAGGGATTCATTGCTCATAATAAGATCAGGTATTGATACAGGCATGCGGCGGCAATCCGCTGACCAGACCGGCATTGTCGCAGAATGCCGAAGGGCGCTCCAGTGCATGATTGCAGGTTGAGCAATACCTGGCTCAGCGCTCGTTTCCCGATGCCCGGCCAGCCAATGCACGCGGCCTCTTTTTTCAGTAGAATGACGGCTTGTTTCCAGGAGCCTCCCGCATGTCAGCAGTCCCCCGCAAGCGCAATATTTTTTATGCCCAGTCCGGCGGCGTCACGGCGGTCATCAATGCCTCGGCCTGTGGCGTGATTGAAACCGCCCGCAGCCAGTCCGGCCTGGGCAAGGTCTTTGCCGGGCGCAATGGCATCATCGGGGCACTACGGGAGGAGCTGATCGACACCAGCCTGGAATCTGCCGAGACCGTTGCCGCGCTGCGGCATACGCCTGCCGGCGCCTTCGGTTCCTGCCGTTACAAGCTGAAACACCCGGATGAAAACCGCAGTGAATATGAACGTCTGATCGAGGTCTTCAAGGCCCACGATATCGGCTATTTCTTTTATAACGGCGGCGGGGACTCCCAGGACACCGCCAACAAGGTGGCCCAGTTGAGTCAGCAGATCGACTACCCGCTGACCTGCATCGGCATTCCCAAAACCGTCGACAATGACCTGCCCCTGACCGATACCTGCCCCGGCTTCGGCTCTGTGGCCAAGTATGTGGCGGTGTCCATCCGTGAGGCGGGTCTCGATGTCGCCTCCATGAGCGAAAGTTCCACCAAGGTCTTCGTGATGGAAGTCATGGGCCGCCATGCCGGCTGGATTGCCGGCGCTGCCGGCCTGGCGGCGGAGCAAGCCGGCGATGCCCCCCACATCATCATTTTTCCCGAAGTTCCCTTCGAAAAAACCACTTTTCTCAAAAAAGTCAGCCAGTGTGTGGCGGACTACGGCTACTGCGCCATCGTCGTCTCGGAAGGCGCCCGCTATGCCGACGGCAGCTTCCTCGCCGATGCCGGCAGCAAGGATGCCTTCGGCCATGTGCAATTGGGTGGCGTAGCCCCCAGCATCGCCAACATGGTGAGGTCCGAACTGGGCTTCAAATATCACTGGGCCGTTTCCGACTATCTGCAGCGGGCAGCCCGGCATATCGCGTCAGCCACCGACGTGGAGCAGGCCTATGCCGTGGGCAAGGCAGCCGTGGAGCTGGCATTGGCCGGCAGGAATGCCGTGATGCCCACCATTGTCCGGCACAGTTCCAGGCCCTATCGCTGGAGTGTGGGAGAGGTCAGGCTGGCCGAGGTTGCCAACGTGGAAAAGAAAATGCCGGCGGCCTTCATCAGTGCCGATGGCTTTGGCATCACGGCGGCGGCCCGGGACTATTTTTCACCCCTGATCCAGGGCGAGGACTATCCTCCTTATGAAAACGGCCTGCCCCGCTATGCCCGGCTGCAGAAAATACTGGCAGACAAAAAACTGCCGCCCTGGCAAGGTTGATGTAAAAAAGTGCAACCAAGGGGCTGTCCCTGAATGCTTGAAATTCTTTCTGTCATCTCCCCGGTATTCATCTGCGCCCTGATCGGTTTCGGCTGGATGAAGCAGGGCCATGCCTTTGACACACTGTTTATCTCGCGCCTGGTCACCAACGTGGGCGCACCCTGTCTGATCTTCTCCACCTTCATGGAAATAGACCTGGATCTGGCTGCCTTCAGCACCATGGCAACGGCCGCCTTTGTCAGTATTGTGGTTTTCGGCCTGGTGGGTTTTGGCGTTCTGAAAGCCAGCGGCCTCAGCCAGCAGACCTTTCTGCCTTCACAGATGTTTCCCAATGTCGGCAACATGGGGCTGCCACTTTGTCTGCTGGCTTTTGGCGAGGAGGGCCTGGTATTGGGCCTGACGTATTTCATGGTCAGTAGCGTGTTTGGTTTCACGCTGGGCATGGCCATTTCTTCCGGCACCCTGTCTTTCCGGGAATTACTGAAAAACCCGATGTTTTACGCGGTGCTGATCACGCTCGGCTTTCTTTTCGGCGGATTCGAGGCCCCCGCCTGGCTTTACAACACAACCAAACTGCTGGGCGGCCTGACCATTCCCCTGATGCTGATTGCACTGGGAGTATCGCTGGCGCAATTTCGGGTCAGCAGTCTCGGGCGCAGTGTTGCCCTGTCGGTGATGCGTCTGCTGCTGGGTTTTGGCGTGGCCGTACTGCTTGCCGACATCATGGAGCTGGATGGTGTGGCCCGGGGTATCCTGATCATGCAGTGTTCAATGCCGGTGGCGGTGTTTTCCTATCTCTTTGCGCTGCGTTACAAGCGTCAACCGGAGGAAGTGGCCGGCACCGTAGTGATTTCCACCCTGCTGTCCTTCCTGAGCCTGCCACTGCTGCTCTGGTATGTGTTGCCCTGATCAACTCCTGATCAACTCCTGATCAACTATGGCGCCAGACGCTGAATCAGCCAGCTCTTGTCGGCAGCCAGCGTGTATTCAAAGCGATCATGCAGGCGGTGGGCACCACCCTGCCAGAATTCCACCCGGGTCGGCCGCACCCGGATGCCACCCCAGAAATCCGGCAACGGCACGTCACCATGGGCAAACTTCTGCTTCATGTTTTCAAGCTGGGTGAGCAGAACCTGCCGTGACGACAAGGGCTGACTCTGCGCCGAGGCCCAGGCCGCCAGCTGGCTTTCCCGGGGTCTGGAGAGAAAGTAACGCAATGATTCCGCCGTGGAGATCTTTTCTGCAGTCCCGGCTATCTTGACCTGTCGCTCGATCATATGCCAGGGAAACAACAGGCTTACCCGGTGGTTACCACTTATCTCCCGTGCCTTGCGGCTGCTGTAATTGGTAAAAAAGACAAAACCCTGCTGATCGACATGCTTCAGCAGCACGGTACGCTGCGAGGGCTGACCATCAGCTGCCACGGTAGCCAGTATCATGGCTGTTGGATCGCCCACCTCCATCGTTATGGCCTGTTGCAGCCACGACTCGAATTGGGCGACAGGCTCCGCCTGCAAATCGTCCCGTTGCAAACCGCCGCGCAGATATTCCCGTCGTAAGTTTTCCAGTTCCATAAAAATTTATTCACCTCCAGGAGGGTCAGAGACGCGCCAGAGTTATTTGAAGGCTACCTGGATGCCCGCCTGCGCGGGAATGGTTGAAAATGCGTACAAGTGACGAAAAATGAATCAGTGGCTCTTTAATAAACCCGCTTGTCGAATTCAAATTTACGTTTGCCAATCAAACCCGTGGTGTATTCAAAATAGCCTTCACCATGCTTCTTGTTCGCGGCCCACTCTCCCACATAGCGGGTGCCGTCCTGCCAACGGTAAACCCCATGGCCGGCGAACACATCATTTTTGAAGCTGCCGGAGTAATTTTCGGTGTTTTCCAGCAGCCAGTTTTCGGTATGGGCATCTTCTTTCCAGTCCTCCACGGCAAAGAACTGTGAACCCTGGCCGTTGCGGCGATCGTTGCGCCACTGGCCGATATAAATGTTGTTGTTTTTATCCCAATAGATGCCGCGCCCGTCTCGCTTGCCGGCTTTCCAGCGTCCCTTGTAAACCCATTGTTCCCCTTCGTGGTTCAGACGACCGCTGCCGTGATACTGGCCATTGATAAAATCACCAACATAAACGGTCTTGCCCGTTGGCGTCATCTTGATCAGGGTGCCTTCGCCGTTTTCACAATCGCCGCGCACACATCCCAGCTCATCCTCAGCGACCGCCGCAGCAGAGAAATTTGCCAGTGACAGGCACAGCAGGACACAAACAAACACTGGGAAATGATTCGCTTTTATCATCGTTCCTCCTTTCGCCGGGGCCGCAGATTACCACCGACACTTCAATTTTGTTTTGAAATTGTACTCTATCCGGCATAGAAATGCCGCCCACAGTATCCCGCACTCGTCCACCCTATGATTCCCCGGACTGATCTTTTATAGTAGAGCCCATTTCGTAAAGCAGGAGCGTCGTATGAGCAGCAAGGTGGCCTTTATCGGCCTTGGTAATATGGGTTTTCCGATGGCAGGGCATCTGGCTGCCGCCGGTCACCGGGTCACGGTTTATAACCGCAGTGAACCCAAAGTCAGCGCCTGGCTGGCCCAGCATCAGGGCACCCGCGCCGGCACCCCGGCAGAAGCCGCCTCCGGTGCCGACTTCGTCTTTTCCTGTGTCGGCAACGATGAGGATCTGCGCCAGATCACCCTCGGCCCTCAAGGCGCCTTCTCCACCTTGAAAAAGGGAGCCGTCTTCATTGACAACACCACCACTTCCGCGACCATTGCCCGGGAACTGGCACAACAAGCGGCCCAACAGGGCGGCAGCTTCCTCGATGCGCCGGTGTCCGGTGGCCAGGCCGGTGCCGAAAATGGCACTCTCACGGTAATGGTTGGCGGCTCCGATGCAGCCTTTGAGCGCGCCCTGCCCGTCATCGAATGCTTTGCCACCAGCGTAAAATTGATGGGACCTGCAGGCTATGGTCAGTTGACCAAGATGGTGAATCAGATATGCATTGCCGGACTGGTGCAAAGCCTGTCCGAGGGCATTCATTTTGCCAAGCGCGCCGGGCTCGATGTGGAAAAGGTCATCAACGTGATCAGCAAGGGCGCAGCACAGTCCTGGCAGATGGAAAACCGTTACCGTACCATGATGAACAATGAGTTCGACTTTGGTTTTGCCGTTGACTGGATGCGCAAGGATCTGGGCATTGCCATGATGGAGGCAGAAAACAACGGCGCCAGTCTACCGGTGGCAAAAATCGTTGATGGCTATTATGCCCAGGTACAGAACATCGGCGGCAGCCGCTGGGATACGTCCTCGTTGATTGCTCTGCTGGAAAAACCGGATACCCGGGATTCGTGACCAAAAATTTATGCAATGAGTGTTCTATTATCAAGACACTTTAAAGACCGGGTTTTTTCGCTAAAAGCGACCTTTTCCGCAATTTCCCTGTTGACGAATACGGAATGATGTCGTTAGAATCGGCGCAGTATTTTTATACTGAGTCATTCAGAGACTCCCTGAGACGCTGTATGCATTTTGATGACAGTCAGGCTCAAGTTCTAAGACTCAATGTTGCTGGAAACCCCGTTGAATGGTTGTCCTGGCAGGAAGCTACCACCCTCTACGCAAGAGACCTGGTCACCTGGACGCTGGGTGACAGGATCCGTACCGTCATGGGCGGAACCTCCCGTCTGACCCAGCAGCGCAGTCGTATTGAACTGCACAGTATCGTGGCCTGTGCCGGAGAGCTTTATCACGGGCAGGTAACGAAACCGGCGCTGAATAACAGAATTCTGTTTCGCCGCGACCAGAATCTCTGCATGTATTGCGGAAAGCATTTTCCCGACCGGGACTTGAGCTGCGACCACATCATTCCCACATCACGTGGTGGCAGGAACGTCTGGAAAAACGTGGTGGCCGCCTGCCGCCGCTGCAATCATTTCAAACAGGACCGAACCCCGGAAGAAGCACACATGCAACTGCTGGCCCTGCCCTATGAACCCAATTCCGCCGAATACCTGGCATTGCTGAACAGCAAGCGTATCCGCGCCGATCAGATGGATTTTCTGAAGGTCCAGTTTTCCAAGAACTGCCGCTTGCAGTAAGCCTCAAACCGCCGCTGCCTGATCCGGAGCCATCAGCGAGCGAGAAAATCTCTCACTATCTTGATAAACACCTGGGGTTTTTCACTGTGCAACCAGTGCCCGGCATTGTCGATTACCTTGATCTCCGCCTGTGGCAGCAAAGCCAGGATCTCATCCCGGTGCTGCGGCAGAATATAGTTGGAGTTGGCACCTTTGATAAACAGGATATCTCCCTGGTAGGCATGCACCGGTTCGGGCCTGTCCCTGAGCGCCGGAAATTCCTGCGCCAACACGGCCAGGTTGAGCCGCCATTGATAACGCCCCTTGTCATCCCGCTGCAGGTTGGTCAACAGAAAATCCCTGACCGCCTTTTCCCGGATATGTCCGGCAAGCATTTCATCGGCATCGAGGCGTGAGCGCAAACTTGCCAGATCGATGTTCAGCAAGCCACTGAGTGCCGCAAAATCGACCTCAGGGTAGGCCACAGGCGCTATATCCACCACCACCAGTTTCGTCACTCTGGCCGGCGCCAGAAAGGCCATTTGCAGTGCCGTCTTCCCCCCCATGGAATGCCCGATGACATGGGCCTGCGACATTTTCTGTGCATCCATGAAGGCCAGCACATCCTCGGCCATCAGGCGGTAACTGATCTCCTCGGACCAGGGCGAACGTCCATGATTGCGGGCATCCGGCACATAGACCCGATAGGTGTCGGCGAATTGCCGGGCGTGCCAGGCCCAGTTGGCCTGATTCCCGAACAAGCCATGAAGGATGATCAGCGGCTCGCCCGCCTCGCCATACTGGCGGTAAAACAAGTTCAAGAGCCCCACCTTCGTGATATTTTCAGCATTGGTTGTGTGTGGGCCGGCGAATTATTTCAGCAATTCGATATTGGCCTCGATCCAGGCCAGCACATCCTGATGATGGGTCTTGGTATTGACCTTTTCCATGATATGTCGAAGCTTGCCGTCGGCGCCCACGATGAAACTCATGCGTTTGATACCCATATACTCCCGACCCATGAACTTCTTCAAATCCCAGACACCATAGTGATCGGCCACCGCATGATCTTCATCCGCCAGCAGTGTGAAATTCAGCTTTTCCTTATCGGCAAATTTGGCCAATCTGGCGACCGGGTCGGTACTGATGCCCAGCACCGCCACATCGAGCTGTTCCAGTCGTTTTCTGCTGTCCCGAATCCCGCAGGCCTGCACGGTGCAGCCGGGGGTCATGGCCTTGGGATAGAAATAAATCACCAGTACCCGGCCCTTGTAATCCTGGGGGCCACGTATCCTGCCGTGCTGGTCAGGCAGACTGAAAGCCGGTGCCTGCTTGCCGATTTCTGGTAAAGCCATACCAATTTCTCCGTGTACCGCACATTGTCTGTCTGAAAGATTATGCCGGAAATCCGTTCCTGTGTATTGACGGTAGCGGTTTCACACTCCTTGAGCACTTCCGTCACATCCCATGTTAATAGCGGCCCCTGCTCTCCCTTGCTGGGGCCGTTTTTTTATATATTATTTCAACAAGTTATCGATTTCAGGCAGTAGAAAGGGACGCCCTCTGGCATTGACGGCAACCCCGGTGATCAGCGCTGCAACGGCGATCCTGCCACTGTTGTCATGACGGATTTCCTGGCTGAAAACAAATTTCAACCGCGAATCCCGCCGCAAGGCCGTACTCACCCGAAAACAATCTCCACTGACCAGGGAGCCTCGATAATCCAGCTCTGCCCGTACCACCACCAGATTGATGCCCTGCCGCGCCAGATCCGCGAAATGAATGCCGTGGGCTTTAAGAAACTCGTGCCGGGCATGTTCCAGATAGTTCTGGTAGACCGCATTGTTGACCACGCCCTGCAGATCACATTCGTAATCCCGAACGGCCATGCTCAGGCTGAACACCTTGTCATTCATGCTGATCCCATCAGACTGTCAATAGCGGGCCTCACTATAGCAAATGCGGAAAAGACAGACACCCTTTCGACAACTCCCAGACCCTCGCTTCGGGCTCGGATTCACACAGGCAAATTATTTATACACTGCGCAAGCCTTGAGAAAATCATGGCTTGAGGTTCTTATCCACAAAGCAAAAATGACATGCCGGTCTGTGGATAAGTCTGTGCACGAAAATAATGCCCAGGGTCCCACATTGGTTCAGACATTTCCCAACAATGCAAACGCCGTCTTCATAAATTATATTTATATATTTTAAATCAATGACTTACTTTGAGTTTTTGGAGGAGGTGATGACTTATCCAGCAAAGCTAATCATCATTGTTACCAGTTTTTCCTATGTGCATAAAATTATTAAGATTATTTAAAAGAGAGCTTCTTAGTGCCTAAATCTGCCATCAACGAACAGCCGCCTCTTCCGTCAGGATACGGTAGGACTGAAGAATTCTTGATACCGTGGTAATCAAACATACCACTGCGAAGCTGCCTGCAAGCCAGGGAAAATAATCAGGCCAGAGACAAAATGCGAGAAAGATGGCAATGGTTTCCGTGCCTTCTGCCAGGCCATCCAGATAGTGCAGCGCCTTGTTGGGATAGTGCACACTCTTGATCTGCCGTTTTTCCGCCATGATGGCAAAACTCAGAAAACTGACACCGGTGCCGACAAAGGACAACATCAGCAGCAGGGCCCAGAAGGTATTGGCGGGCGCTGCCAGCGCAAAGCCAAAGACGACCGCCTGATAAAAAATGAAATCCAGTGTGATATCAAGAAAGCCGCCGGCATCCGTCGGCAAGGTCAGGCGTGCCAGCTCACCATCGATGCCGTCCGAAAGCCGGTTGAGCACGATCAGGACCAGGGCCACTGAATACCAATTGACGATGATGAAGGGAACGGCCAGCAGGCCCAACAGAAACCCGGCCACCGTGACCTGATCAGCGCTTATCTTGCGCTCAGCCAGTTGCCCGGCCAAAACCTTCAATGCTGGCTTTACCAAGGGGTGCAAAAACCGGTCCAACAAAGTCAGTGCTC
>JAVVEZ010000078.1:0-16238 GCA_032250895.1 Pseudomonadales bacterium
AGTACCTGGTGACATAGGGACAGGTGCGCCTGTCTGACGCCCATTGGGCGCCAGAGGGCGCCAGAGGGCGCAAATAAGAGAGCAAAAAGTGCCTGTCATGCCTGTTTTTGTCATTTTTTTCAAAAAATTGAACTGAATCTTATAAAAACGTCAGTTTTTCAGAGGTTCCTTAGAAATAATTCTCCAAGATGGCGCTTTCATGGATATGGTGGACAGATGACGCTCGCTGGTTTTATGTGCCAGGCGGCAGCAGCTTTTTCAGATACACGCCCGTGTGGGAGTGGGCCATGGCGGCAATCTGTTCGGGTGTGCCGGTGGCGATGATTTCGCCGCCGCCATCGCCGCCTTCGGGGCCCATGTCCACGACCCAGTCGGCGGTTTTGATCACATCCAGATTGTGCTCGATGACCACGACGGTGTTGCCGTGATCGCGCAGCCGGTGCAGCACGTGCAGCAATTGCTTGATGTCATGAAAATGCAGGCCGGTGGTGGGCTCGTCAAGAATGTAAAGGGTCTGGCCGGTGTCGCGCTTGGACAGTTCCCTGGCCAGCTTGACGCGCTGGGCTTCGCCGCCGGACAGGGTGGTGGCGGCCTGTCCGAGGCGAACATAGGAAAGGCCCACTTCGATGAGTGTCTGTAGCTTGCGGGCGATCACCGGCACCGGATCGAAAAATTCGCGGGCTTCCTCGATGGTCATTTCCAGCACTTCGTGAATGCTCTTGCCCTTGTACTTCACTTCCAGGGTTTCCCGGTTGTAGCGCTTGCCCTTGCAGATGTCACAGCCCACATAAATGTCCGGCAGAAAATGCATTTCAACCTTGACCAGACCATCGCCCTGGCAGGCTTCGCAGCGCCCGCCCTTGACGTTGAAACTGAAACGCCCGGGCGAATAACCGCGGCTGCGGGATTCCTGGGTGGCGGCGAACAATTCCCGCACCGGCGTGAAAATGCCGGTGTAGGTGGCCGGGTTGGAGCGGGGGGTGCGGCCGATCGGACTCTGGTTGATGTCCACGACCTTGTCGAGCTGCTGCAGGCCCTCGAGGCGCTCGTAGGGTGCGGCGTCCAGGGTCGTGGCGCCGTTCAGGGCCGTGGCCGTGATCGGGTAGAGGGTGTGATTGATCAGCGTGGACTTGCCGGAACCGGAAACCCCGGTGATACAGGTCATCAGCCCCAGCGGAAGTTGCAGGCTGACATTTTTCAGGTTGTTGCCGCTGGCGCCATGCAGGTGCAGTTGCCTGTCGGGGTCGGCGGCCATGCGCCGTTTGGGGACATTGATTTTTTCCTTGCCGGAAAGATAGCGCCCGGTCAGTGAGGCCTTCGATTTGAGAATATCATTCAAATTTCCCTGGGCCACGATGCGGCCGCCGTGCACACCGGCACCGGGACCGATGTCGATGATATGGTCTGCGGTGCGGATGGCGTCTTCATCGTGTTCCACCACGATCACGGTGTTGCCGATGTCGCGCAGATGACGCAGGGTGCCCAGCAGGCGATCATTGTCACGCTGGTGCAGGCCGATGGAAGGCTCATCGAGAATATACATGACGCCCACCAGCCCGGCGCCGATCTGGCTGGCCAGCCGGATGCGTTGGGCCTCGCCTCCGGACAGGGTTTCGGCGCTGCGGCTCAGGGTCAGGTAATTCAGGCCCACGTCCACCAGGAAGCGCAGACGGTCCTGAATTTCCTTGAGAATTTTTTCGGCGATGCTGGCTTTCTTGCCCTTCAATGCCAGGTTGCTGAAATAAGTGGCAGCGGCACCGATGGTCATGCTGGTGATGGTGGGGAGGTTCTTTTTATCGATGAAAACATGGCGTGCATCCTGGCGCAGTCGCGAACCTTCACAGCCGGGACAGCTCTGGGAACTCAGATAGCGGGCGAGATCCTCCCTGACCATCTGCGATTCCGTTTCCCGGTAGCGCCGTTCCATGTTGGGCAGGATGCCCTCGAAGGCATGGCGGCGCACAATGTTGTCGCCACGCTCGTTGACGAAGGTGAAGCTGATCTGCTCGCTGCCGCTGCCCTGCAGAATGATTTTCTGGAATTTCCGGTTTATCTTGTTGAAGGGAAGGTCCACGCCAAAACCATAATGATCCGCCAGCGATTTCAGCAACTGGAAATAATAGATATTGCGGCGGTCCCAGCCGCGAATGGCGCCTTCGGCCAGGGACAGGCTGGCATCCACCACCACCCGTTTTTCATCAAAAAACTGCTTGATACCGAGGCCGTCGCAGCTTTCACAGGCACCGGCCGGGTTGTTGAAGGAGAACAGCCGTGGCTCCAGCTCGGTGATGCTGTGACCGCAGATCGGGCAGGCGAACAGCGAGGAAAATACCAGATCCTCACCCTGGCCTTCATCCATGAAGCTGGCAATGGCAATGCCGCTGGCAATCTGCAGCGCGGTTTCAAAGGATTCGGCCAGGCGCTGGGCCATGTCGGCACGCACCTTGAGCCGGTCCACCACCACTTCGATGGTGTGCTTTTTGTTTTTCTCCAGCTCCGGCGGATAATCCAGCTCGGTGACGATGCCATTGACCCGGGCCCGGATGAAGCCGCTGGTTTTCAGCTCGTTGAACACATGCAGGTGCTCGCCCTTGCGCTCCCGGATTACCGGCGCCAGCAGCATGATGCGGGTGCCCTCCGGCAGCGCCAGCACCTGGTCCACCATCTGGCTCACGGTCTGGGCTTCCAGTTTCTTGTGATGCGCCGGGCAGTAGGGGTCACCGACCCGCGCAAACAGCAGGCGCAGATAGTCATAGATTTCGGTGATGGTGCCCACCGTGGAACGGGGGTTGTGAGAGGTGGACTTCTGCTCGATGGAAATGGCGGGGGATAGGCCGGAGATCTGGTCCATGTCCGGCTTGTCCATCATGGACAGAAACTGGCGCGCATAGGTGGACAGGGACTCCACGTAACGGCGCTGACCTTCCGCGTAGAGGGTATCAAAGGCCAGTGAGGATTTGCCGGAGCCTGACAGGCCGGTAATCACCACCAGCTTGTCGCGGGGAATGGTGACATCAATATTTTTGAGATTGTGGGTACGTGCCCCCCTGACGATGATTTTGTCCATGATGTGCAGCAGCAGCCTGGCCCGATAAAACAGCGCATTATACGTCGTTCAGAATAATTTTGGCTCACATTTTCAACACACATTTTCAAGAAGCGTGCTAGACTTGTGTGCTGTAAAAACTCATCAAAATAGCCGTGACGGAGGGTTATTGTGGCAAGCAGAGGCATCAACAAAGTGATTCTTGTGGGCAACGTCGGGGGCGATCCCGAGACCCGTTACATGCCCAATGGCAATGCGGTGACCAACATTACCCTGGCCACCAGCGAAACCTGGAAGGACAAGAATACCGGCCAGCAGCAGGAAAGAACCGAATGGCACCGGATCACCTTCTATCAGAGGCTGGCCGAGATCGTCGCTGAATATGTGCGCAAGGGTTCCAAACTGTATGTCGAGGGTCGCCTGCAGACCCGCTCCTGGGAACAGGACGGCATCAAGCGCTACGCCACGGACATCATTGCCAATGAAATGCAGATGCTGGACAGTCGGGGCGCTTCGGACAACCAGGGCTCTTCCGGGGGCCAGGCCGGGGCGGCCCCTGCGGGTGGAGCAGGCGGTCAGCGGCCAGCGGCGTCGGGCGCACCGTCATCCTCCTCTCATCCCCCCCAGCAGGCCCCGGCGGATTTCGACAGCTTTGATGACGACATTCCGTTTTAGCGGCAAGCAGACGGAAAGCGCCGGATGATCCCCTTCAGTCATTGAATGGCCTCGCAATAGAGGCCCCAAGAGAGATCAGTGAAGTTACTGGTACTGGGTGCAAGCAGTCAGTTGGGCAGAGAGCTGGTTAGTCTGCTGAGCAGTCAGGAAGTGAAACACGAGGCCCTGGGCTCCTCAGACATCGACCTGTTGAAGCCTCTCGAGGTCGCCAGGCTGATCACCCGGATCGATCCCGATCAGGTCATCAATGTGGCCTCCTATACCAATCTTGAAAAAGCCGAGCGGGACGAGGAAGCCAGCAAACTGTGTGATCTGGTCAATACCCAGGGTGTGTCCACCTTGGCGCTGGCCTGCGATCATCTCAATATTCCGCTGATCCATCATTCCTCCAGTTATGTTTTCGATGGCAGCAAAAACAAGCCTTACGATGAAGAGGATGCCACCAATCCGCAGTGCCGTTACGGCCTGAGCAAATGGTATGGCGAATGTGCCATCCGGGACGTGCTCAAGCGCCACGTCATTCTGCGCACCGACTGGATGTTCAGCGTTTACCGGAACAAATTCTTCCGGCTGCATATCGAAGCCTGCAAGCGCTATCGGGGCAATGTCGAGGTCATGGATCATCGCTTCAGTCCGACCCCGGCCGATGACGTGGCCAGGGTCATGCTGGCCATGGCCCGGCAGATCGATTGCCATGCCGACGTTTGGGGAACCTATCACTACTGTGCGCTGCTGCCCCAGACCCAGCAGCAGTTTGTGGAATATTTTCTGAAGGAAGCCGCCAGGTATGATGAAGAGCTGGCCGCCTGTCTGGAAAATCTGACCTTTGCCGTGGTGCCGGTGGCCCTGCCCTATATCGGCAATACCGTGCTCAACACCAACAAGATCATGGACACCTTCGGCATCAAGCAGCGCTCCCGGGCGGGGGCCATCACCCGCGTGCTGGAAGATTTGTATGGCCTGGATGCGAAACTGAATACGGTGTTGCAGCCGGCGCCGGTCGAGGAAGAAACCCTGATGGTGTCCGAGCCACACCGGCGCGGCAGCAAAAAAAAGAACGGCAAGGCCAGTGCTAAGTCCAAAAACGCTGAGCGACCTGCCAGAACAGGCGCAGTGAAAAAATCGTTACCACCGCCTTGAGCAGCCGCTGGAAAAATCTGTCCGAGAGCTGGCTCAGGGAATTTTTTCCCACATACGTCCCGGCAACCGCTGCCAGCCAGGACAGCACAATCACCATCAGGTAGGGCCGGTAATCAAAACCGGCCGCGACATAGGCCACGGTCTTGAACACGGACATGGCCAGCAGGGTACCGGCAATGGTGCCCACCACGGCCTGCCGGCTCAGGTTGCGGTTGACCATCATGGACTGAAAGAGCCCGCCAACCCCTGCCAGTGTGGAGATGAAGGTGTGAATGATGCCCACCCAGAACCAGGGGTGGGGTATTTTCCTGCCCAGCCACTGTGAGGCAGGGGTGCTGGGTACCCAGCAGAACCAAAGCATGACACTGCCCAGCATCAGCGCGATGGCATTTTCCGGCAGGCTGAAATAAATATGGGAGCCCAGCACCGCACCGAGCAGGGAGCCAGGAATGAAGGGGCGGGCGATGGACCAGTCCAGATACGGATAAAACTGGCCAATCCTGGCCACCTGACCGGCCAGCACAAACACCCCGGTCAGCGGCACGACAGCGGCCAGGGGCATGATCTGGGCACAGAAGGCAACAATCAACAGGCCGCCGCCCAGTCCGGCCACAGCCGACACATAGGCACCGACAAAGCAGATCAGGGGAGCCCCGATCAGAAAAACAGTTGAGACCATCGGGTCACTCCGGAGCTTCCTCTTTTTTTCCCGCGCAGGCGGGCGCGAATTGTACCGCAATTTGACGTTGGTGTTTCCCGCCGATGCTGTAAAATGAGCCATCATCCTGTCCAGGCCGTTTTTGCATGAATGCCCCCGCAAGCCAACTGATGCCCGTTGCCGAAGCCTTGCAGCGTCTGCTGGCACAGATAACACCGCGACAGGACGCTGTCGAGGTGCCGCTGCCGGATGCACTGGGTGCGGTGTTGACAGAAAACCAGCGGGCACTGAGTGACGTGCCGGCCCATGACAACAGTGCGATGGATGGTTTTGCTCTCAACACGGCGGATCTGCAAACTGCCGGCGCTCGTCTGACGATTGCCCAGACCATTGCCGCCGGTCATCCGGGACGGGCGCTGCTGCCCGGCACGGCGGCCAGAATTTTTACCGGGGCAGCCATTCCGGCAGGGGCCAATGCGGTTGTGATGCAGGAAAACTGCCGGTTTGACCAGCAGCAGGTGAGCATTCTCAAGAAACCAGAGCCCGGGGAAAACATCCGGCGACGGGGGCACGATATCGCCCGGGATGCAGACCTGCTGCCCGCCGGGCATATTCTGCGGCCCCAGGATCTGGGGCTGCTGGCATCCCTGGGCATCTCCCGGATCCGGGTCAGCAGGCCCCTGACGGTGGCGATCATCAATACCGGTGATGAGGTCGTGGCCCCGGGTCAGGCACTGCAGGCAGGCCAGATCCATGATTCCAACAGCTTCACATTGGCGGGACTCTTGCAGCGGATGGGCTGCACGGTGCTGAAACTGGGCATCGTGGCGGATGACCTGCGCAGTACTGAACAGGCTCTGGCCGAGGCCGCCCGGCAGGCCGACTGCATCATCACCACCGGCGGGGTTTCGGTCGGGGATGAAGACCATGTCAGGCAGGCCGTGGCAAACCTGGGTGAATTGAACCTCTGGAAACTGGCCATCAAACCCGGCAAACCCTTCTCCTTTGGCCGTGTCGGACAGACCCCCTGTTTTGGACTGCCGGGGAATCCGGTGGCCGTGTTCGTTACCTTTCTGCTATTGGTGAAGCCCTGCCTGCTGAAGCTGCTCGGTGCCGATCCCGGTCAGGAAAAAACCGTCTGGGTGAAGGCGGGTTTCAGCATCGGGAAAGCGGGCAGCCGACAGGAATATTTGCGGGTCAGGCTGAAGACGGCTGCCAATGATCAGCAGGAACTGGTAGCATTCACTGACCAGGGCTCCAGCATCATGACCTCGGTGTCCTGGGCCGACGGGCTGGCGGTGGTGCCTGCCGGGGCTGTGGTGCAGACAGGGGACCTGCTGCGTTTCATGGCTTTCGACGGCCTGCTCTGACGCGCCGCCACAGAGAAAGTCACCCGCTCGGCGGCTTTCCGTCAATTGTCAGCTATTTTCCGGGAAGATCATGGCAATACATGTTTTCGAGCGGACGGGTTTGGCCTTGCTGACCTTGCTGGTTCTGTCTGCCTGCACACAGAGCGATGCCGGTCGAATCACCTATCGGGGCAAGGGCTTGCCGAAACAGGCTGAAGCGGTGAGTTCCGAGCCGCCGGCCGCAAGTTCCACACCGGATGACATCATCCGGGCACGGATCATTGCCGACATTCTTTATGAGGCCAGGCTGGCCTATGAAGATAACCGGCTGACGCAGCCCAGTGGCGATAATGCCTATGACCGCTACCGTGAGGTGCTGGATTATGACCCTGGCAACGCCGTTGCCCTGGAAGGCATCCGTGAGCTGGTGCGGCGTTATATTCTGCTGGCCGACAATGCCATGGCCATCGGTCAATTCGACAGCGCCGGGGAGATGCTGACACGGGCGGCCGAAATCGATGGTATCAGCGGGGAACTCGAGGCCGCCCGCAGACGGCTGACCGAAGCCCGTCAGGCCAAACTGGATTTTTATGCGCTGGACCCGGAGGGTCTGCGGGCGCGCAGCCTTGAGATCATGGTGCGGCTTGGGGAAATCGGCCGTGTCGTCCAGAACAAGAAAGCCACCTTTCTGATCACTGCCCGCACTGATGATGAAGGCCGCTGGATTTATAAAGTGATGCGCGAAGCTGTGGGTGGGTACCGCTTGCGTGGGAATATTGCCCTGGGCAGCCAGCCTGGCATCCAGATCAATGCGAGCCCCTGATAGCCAATCGTTTCAATCAAGACCGAGGAAAGCCCTTATGTCTACAGTCACCAACATCCTTATCGTCAGTCTCCTGCTCGGCGGCAATGCCGTGCTGGCCGCCACCGCAGAAGATATCAGCGTTGATGCCGGCTATGTCAGAGGCTTGCCTCCCGGACAGAGCAATACCGCGGCCTACATGACCATTCGCAACCATTCCAGCGAGACGCTGGTGCTGACGGGCGCCCGTACGGATATCGCCAGCGGCGCCGCTGTGCACAACACGGAACAGCATGATGGCATGATGAGCATGAAGCCGGTGCCCTTGGTTCCGGTGCCGGCAAGGGGCGAAGTGGTGCTGGACTCCGGTGGCTTGCACCTGATGTTGACAGGCTTGAAGGCGCCACTTGACGATGCACAGCAGGTGAGACTGACACTGCTGTTTCAGGATGGCCTGGAAAAGACCATTACCCTGCCGGTGCGCAGTGTATTGATGGAACATCACGAGCACAGTGGACACTGACATGATTTTTTCCGGCAAGACCCCTAAAGCCATACTTGCTGCGCTTGCTGGCCTCGTTCTGCTCGGCCTGGTGCTGGGCTTTTTCTGGAGCGCGGAGCCGGATTTTTTTGATGTGCCGACCAATCAGGAAAACATGCTGACGGCCCGGCAGCTCAAACCCGTGATCGGTACGGCAACCACGGCCACGCTGATCACCGTGGCGCAAACCCTGCTGGACAAACCAGGCGGTTATCTGAGCAATGACATCCTGCCCCCCGGGCTGTGGCTGGACAACATCCCCAATTGGGAATTTGGCGTGCTGGTGCAGGTGCGCGATATCAGCAAGGTGATGCGGGAAAGTTTCAGCCGCTCCCAGTCCCAGTCCGTGGAGGACCGGGACCTGATAGAAGCGGAACCCGGGTTCAATGCGCCCAATGACCGCTGGTGGCTGCCGGCCTCTGAGAATCAGTACCGGCAGGCCCTGGTGGCCATGAGCTCCTATCTGGGCCGACTGGCCGACCCGCTGGACCGGCAGGCACAGTTTTTTGCCCGCGCCGACAACCTCAACAGATGGCTCACCAATGTGGAGTCCCGCCTTGGCAGTCTGTCGCAGCGCCTGAGTGCCAGTGTCGCCCAGCAGCGGGCCAATACCGATCTGGCCGGTGAGGCGCGTTCGGCACAGTCCACCCCGGGCGCCAGCGAACTGCGGGTCAAGACCCCCTGGCTGGAAATCGATGACGTGTTTTTTGAAGCGCGGGGCAGCGCCTGGGCCCTGGTGCACCTGCTGCGGGCGGTACAGATTGATTTTCACGATATCCTGGCCGATAAAAATGCCGAGGCCAGCATGGAACAGATCATTCGTGAACTGGAGTCCAGCCAGCAAACGGTGTTCAGTCCGATGATACTCAATGGCAGCGGCTTTGGCGTGCTGGCCAATCATTCCCTGGTGATGGCGTCCTATATTTCACGGGCCAACGCCGCCCTGATCGACCTCAGAGCCCTGCTGGCGCAGGGTTGAGGGGGACAGACCTGGGCTCGGAATCCGTCCATCCTTCTTGATTTCCCTTTATTTTCAATGCCCTGCTGGATAGGCATCAGCGGTATTACAATGCACCCCGATGTTCTGGACATGGGGGAATTTACAGGTATGACGAGCAGTGGCAGCATAAGAGGAGATGTTTTTGGTGGTCTGACTGCGGCGGTAGTGGCCCTGCCGCTGGCGCTGGCCTTTGGTGTCGCGTCTGGGGCGGGTGCCCTGGCAGGACTCTACGGTGCGATTCTGGTCGGTTTCTTTGCTGCTGTTTGGGGTGGCACTGCCGTGCAGATCTCCGGCCCCACCGGCCCCATGACGGTAGTGATGGCCGCTATCGTCACCCAGTTTTCCGGTTCTCTGAGCGAGGTCTTTCTGGTCGTGGTACTGACTGGGGTGCTGCAGATCATCTATGGGGTGGCTGGCTTTGGGCGCTACATCAAGCTGGTTCCACAGCCGGTGGTTTCTGGCTTTATGAGCGGGATAGGCTTTATCGTCATCCTGCTGCAACTGGCTCCCATGCTGGGACAGCAAACGCCCGAGGGCAGCAATCTGGTGCTGCTGGCGGCCTTGCCAGAGATGCTGGCCAGCCCCGGCATGGCGGCGCTGATCCTGGGCTTCCTCAGTTTCGGTATCGTGGTGCTGACGCCTGAGCGCATTACACGGTATGTTCCATCAACCCTGCTGGCCATCATCGTGGGAACGCTGGTTGGTATTTTCCTGTTTCCAGAGGCCCCTGTCATCGGCGCCATTCCTTCCGGGTTGCCGGCTTTGCAGCTGCCCTCTGCCAGTCTGGCGGATCTGCCCCTCATCCTTCGTTTTGCACTGATTCTGTCCTTTCTCGGCGCCATTGATTCCCTGCTGACCTCCCTGGTGGCGGACAGCATGACCCGGACCAGCCATGATTCCAACCGGGAACTGATCGGGCAGGGCATAGGCAACATGGTGGCCGGCCTGCTGGGAGGGATTGCCGGTGCGGGCGCGACCATGCGCACGCTGGTCAATATCCGGGCGGGCGGCAGCACCCGGCTCTCGGGCGCGATTCATGCCCTGGCATTGCTGCTGATGGTGCTGATCTTTGCCGATGTCGCCAGCCATATCCCCCTGGCTGTGCTGGCCGGCATCCTGATGAAAGTGGGCATTGACATCATCGACTGGCGTTCCCTGAAAAACGCAGGCAGAGCCTCACGCTCGGGAGTCGTCATCATGCTGACGACCTTGCTGATTACGGTCTTTGTGGATTTGATGGCTGCCGTGGCGGTCGGCATCGTCATGGCCTCGGTCCTGTTTGTCGCCAGAATGGCGGAAGCGCAACTGGCCAGTGTCCGCTTTCATTTTGGGGTCAGCCCGGAACTGAACCTGAGCCCGGAGGAAGAAGTCATCCTGAATGAAGCCGCGGGCAAGATCGTGCTGTTCCATGTGGAAGGGCCGCTGAGTTTTGGTTCGGCGCGGGACATCGCCAAACTCATGGGCAGCTCGCGCCGGGAAGAGGTGCTGATCGTGGATCTTTCCCTGGTGCCCTTTATCGACAGCAGTGCCGCTGCTGCGCTGGAAGAGGTTTTGGACAGATTTCGACGCAGTGGTGACACCATGATCATTTTTGGTGCCAGCCAGAAAGTCCGTCATACCCTGAACCGGACCGAGGTCCTGCAGCATCTGGGAGAACAGGGCCTGGCTTCCAGCCGGCTGGAAGCCTTGCGGGCTGCCAGGGCGGTTCTTCGCGCCAGGCAGCCGGCGTGATCAGCGTGGCTTGTTGGCGCTGGCAAGCGTGCCGGGAGTCGTATGCCGCAGGCGTTTCCAACTGGCCATCAGGCTGCTTTTGGCAGATGTGGCGGCAACATAGAGAATCGGAATGAAGATCAGCGTGATCAAGGTCGACGCGGTCAAGCCACCGATCACGACCCGCGCCAGGGCGGCCTGCAGCTCGGCGCCGGCCCCCAGACCCAGGGCCAGCGGCAACAGCCCCAGCACCGTGGTGAGAGTCGTCATCAGAATCGGGCGCAGACGCAGGCGCCCGGCCTTGACGACGGCCGGTATCACATCGAGATTTTCCTCTCTTCTGAGCAGGTTGATATAGTCGACCAGCACAATGGCATTGTTGACCACGATGCCGATCAGCATCACCAGACCCATCAGACTTTGCATGTTGAGGGTAGTACCGGTAAGCAAGAGCGTCGGCACGACACCGATCAGTGCCAGCGGTACGGAAAACATCACGATCAGGGGGTCGAGAAAGCGTTCGAACTGGGCTGCCATGACCATGTAGATCAGCACCAGCGCCATGACGATGGCCATGACGAAGTCCTGCTGCGCGCGCTGCTGTTCTTCATATTCGCCGCCATAGACAATGGAAAAACCTTCCGGCATTGCCATGTCACCGAGTGCATTCTGAATGTTCTGCATGGCATCGCCGAGGGCCACGCCCACTTCCAGATTGGCATAGATATAGGTTACGCGCTGCCCGTCGATGCGCCGGATATCCGTGGGGCCGCGACCATAACTGGTCGTAACCAGGGCTGAGATGGGGATCACCTGGCCGTCGGCTGCCCGTACCGAGATGTTTTCGATATCCTGCACGTTGAGGCGGTCATCCGGACGCAGGCGCACCACGATATCAATTTCATCGCCGGCTTCACGAAAAACCCCGGCACGTGAACCCGTGATGCTGCTTTGAATGGCGCTGCTGACATCATCGATGCTTATTCCCAGGCTTGCCATGCGTTCGCGGTCAAAACGGATATTTTGTTCAGGGCGTCCTTCAAGACTGCTCTGGTAGACGTCGACCACGCCGGGAACGGTCTCCATGCGGTCCTGGATGCGCTGCGCGAGCTGTTCGGCCTGTTCCAGGTTGTAGCCGCGCAGCTCCACCTGCACCGAATCTTCCCCGCCGGAGCCGAAAATTCTGCGCAATATCCACAGCCCGGATTGTGCCCGCACCTGAACCTGGGTGCCCGGGACGGCATTTTGAATCCGCGCACGGATCCGGTCTGCCAATTCATTGGCATTGACCGAACGGTTTTCCTGACTGACCAGGGTGAGCTGGAATTCGGCCCGGCTGTTGCGCACTTCCCGCGCATAATGGACGACGTCATCCCAGGGAATGAGTTCGCGGACGATGCCGTCCATCTCCATCATATAGGTATGCAGGATCGCAATGTTGGTGCCTTCATCCATGTTCATGCGAATGGTGATTTCATCGGCCTGGGTCTGCGGCGTCAGCTCATAGGGTATGCCCCGCATGGCAAAGACCGCTATTCCCATCAGCACCACCACCGCACCCACGATGGCCAGGCGTCTGTGCAGTGACCAGGCCAGCAGGCGGGCGTATTGTTCTTCCACCGCTTCGAGAAAACGCTCGTGTCGGGACAGGGTTCCTGCACTCTCGCTCTCCGGTTGTATGGTGAGAAAACGGCTCGCCAGCATGGGCACCAGCGTGAGAGCGACCAGCAGCGAACAGGCCAGCGCGAAGACCACCACCAGAGCCAGTTCCTGAAACATGGTGCCGGTCAGTGTCTGCATGAAAATCACCGGCAGAAAAATCACCGAAGTCGTGATGGTGGAAGCAATGACGGCGCCGGTGACCTGTTTGGTGCCGACGATGGAGGACTCGGTCAGTGACTTGCCATGATGCCGCAGGCGCACGATGTTCTCGATGACCACGATGGCATTGTCCACGATCAGGCCAACGCCAAGGGCCAGGCCACCAAAGCTCATCTGGTTCAGGCTCAGACCGTTGAGGTAGAGCAGGGCAAAGGTGGCGATGATGGCAATCGGGATGGAAATGCTGATGATGGACGTGACGGAACCATTGCGGAAAAAGGCCAGCATGATGATGACGGCGAGAATGCCGCCCCAGACGGCGGAATTCCGCACGTTGTCGATGGATTGCTGAATGAAGGTGCTTTGGTCGTTGATCAGGATGAAGTCCAGGTCACTGCGTTCCCGGTTGAGATTTTCCACCACTCGCTGCACCTCTTCGGCGACGGCGATGGTATTGGCGCCGGACTGCTTGCGCAGACCAAGGCGAAGCATCGGAACATCGTCCACTTCTATGTAGCGACTCATATCGGCCCGGCTGAAACGCACGTCGGCGACATCGCCCACCCGCAGTGGCACGCCATTGACGCTGCGAATGACGGTGTTGCGTATTTCGTCAAGATTCTTGTATTCGCCCAGGGAGCGGACATAGACATCGCTGAGCCCCCTCTGCACATTGCCGCCGGGCCGATTGCTGCCTTCACGGCCGACCGCCTGGATGATGTCAGCCATGGTCAGGCCCGTGGCCAGCAGGCGATCCCGCATGATTTCGATGTGTACTTCGCGGGTGACGCCACCCCAGACATCGATCGAGCCGATGCCCGGAATCTGCTCGAAACGTTTGCGAATATCCCTTTCCAGGATGGTGGTCAGTTCGCTCAGCTCGCGCTCGGAGCGTACCCCCACCATGACGATGGGCACATCTTCCGGGTTGAACTTGTTGATGCGGGGTGGATCGGCGTCCACGGGCAGAGAGTTGCGAATCCTGTCCAGGGTTTCGCGCACTTCGTTACTGGCCTCGTTCAGGTCGGTGCCTTCGGCAAAGCGCAGGGATATGGAACTTTGACCTTCGCTGGACACCGATGAGATCCGTTCCAGATTGGACACGATGGCAAGGCCATTTTCCAGGGGCTCGGTAATCAACAGTTCCATTTCTTCCGGCCCCACATCGGGGTAGCGGACCTGCACCGACAGTTCCGGCATTTCGATGGGGGGCAGCAGATCGACTGGAAGAAAGCGAAAGCCGATCGAGCCAATGATAATGACGATCAGAAAGATCATCGTGGTGGCAATGGGGCGTCTTATCGAGTTTTCGGCTAAGGTCATCTCAATATATCCGTGTGCAAGGTATGGCCATATCAGGTGTCATCGGTGCTGGTCGCCTGGCGTTGTTTATCGATCAATTCCAGCAGATCCTGGCTTTGTATGCGTTGCAGCTCCAGCATGTGGTCCCAGGGCAGCAATCTGGCCTTGGCCTGGCTGGTATCGCCTATCAGCAGGTTCTGGCCAATGGTGACGACCCAATCACCGTTGTTGATCCCTGTGACGCCACTGGCCATTCTGCCGTTTGCGACGATCTCGATGGGTACGAAACTCACCGGCAGGGGCGGTGAGGTGGGGGCGGTCTCGGCATTTTCAGACAGGGGTGACAATTCCGTACCGGGCGCCCGTACCACATAAACACCCTCAATACCCGTGCGGGGATGACGATAGAGCGCACTGTTGGGAATCAGCACGGCCTGTTCGCTTTCACCGTAGAGTACATCCACGGTCAGGAACATACCGGGGAGTATCCGTCCGCCGGGGTTTTGTATTTCGACCTGGGCCTGGGTGCGCATGGTGGCGGGATCCAGGAAGGGGGAGATGCGGGTGATCCGGGATTGCAGTACCGTGTCCGGCCAGTTATCCGAATACAGATTCACAGTCATGCCTTCCTTGATATAGTTCATCATGCGTTCGGTCAGCAGAAGTTCTACCTGCATCTGGTCCAGGTTGCCCAGAATAAACAGACGGTTGGCGGTTGTGGCCAATTGTCCTATTTCTGCATTGCGCTGGCCCACGGTGCCACTTATCGGCGCCCGGATAGTGGTATTTGTCATTTGCAGACGGCGCTCTTCGGCCAGGGAGTTTGCCTGCTTTTCCTGCGCTTTGCGCAGATCGAGATCAGCCTCGGCAACGGCAACCTGTGACTGGATGGTTTCCAGATTTGAACGGGTTTCCAGTTTTCGGTCAAGCAGCTCCTGGGTGCGCCGCAGCTGGCTCTGCAACAGTTCCAGGTTTGCCTGCGCCTGCCGGGTCTGGGCTTTTGCGATCTCCAGTCCCGAGGCAGCCTGTTGGTAGCGTTCCTCATATTCGGCGCTGCGCAATCTCACCAGGGGATCCCCGGCATTCACAAAATCGCCATTTTTGGCAAAGATCTCAACGATGATGCCGGCCACTTCTGGGTAGATCTCGGTTTGATTCAGCGCCGTCACCCTGCCGGTGAGCCGCTCTTCCAGAGGCAGGGACCCAATCTGGGCCCTGACGGCTTCGACGGCAGGAATATTGGGCATCTGCTGCCCAGCACCAAAGCGATTGCCCTGACCGGTATTGTCATTACTGCAGGCCACGGCAAGCAGTGCCAGCAGACTCAAGGCGAGCAGTCTGAAACAGGGCTTGCGGGTTGGAACGGATGCTGTCATTGGTTTGAAGTCTCTTTACAAGGCTGTAGTCGTGAATTGGCCATCATCGGTGAATCGGTTTATTTGCAAGATTGCAAGAACCAGGCCAGCAACTGCCATTGCCAGAAAGTCTGTCTGTGCCGCCAAAGCGTGTGGGGCAGTGTACGGATGTTGCTGAATGCAAACTGCGTTATGGCTCGTGTATCATGGCAGTTTCTGTGCCGATATGGCGAGAGGTCGGCGTTGGGAACCCATGTTATATTGAATCCGGCATTGGGTCAAAAGACCCTGTATCACGAGGGGAAATTTCATCGCCGCACCCTGGATATCGGGTGGCGGCGGACATCGGCCTGCCGGCGTGCCCTCGTCACGACTGCCCCCGAGTGGTGCTCCACCAGGTCTCCAGATCGCTCTTTGAACTTGACCATCTCGTTATGTACCGATATTTTTTGTACATATTTATGTACATGTACAGGTGGTTTGAGATGGAAAGGGACAAGCCAAGGAACTGATTGAGTGACATTGATTTTTGCAGAAAAGGCATGGGGAGACTACCTATACCGGCAAAAGACAGACAAGCAGATACATAAACGTATTAATGCGCTTATCAAGGATATCCAAAGGGAAGCATTCGAAGGTATTGGCAAACCCGAGCCTTTGAAGCATGCCCTTTCCGGATACTGGTCTCGACGAATCAACGACGAGCATCGAATTGTTTATAAAATCCATGGAGACTCCATTCTCATCGCACAGCTGCGGTATCACTACTGAACCGGATTACATGCAACACTCTGAGCGAGTGGGCTTACACCAGCGCTGAACCTGAAACTAACTGGGGC
>JAVVEZ010000079.1:0-16168 GCA_032250895.1 Pseudomonadales bacterium
CACTGATTGCCGCAGTGGCGAATGCCATTTTTGATGCCACGGGTGTTCGCCTGCGCCGGGCGCCGTTCCGCAAGGAACGGGTGCTGGAGGCACTGCGGGCGGCGCAGTCGTAGGGGAACGCAAATACTGCCAGCCCGGGCTACCCTGAACCTGAATCATCTGGAACCCAACCCGATTTCAAAAACCATAATCAGAAGGGGGTAATGCCATGGCCTCGGAATGGCGCAGGGAAGGAACACTCACCACAATCGGCTCCGTTGTCGGCCTGGCATTCGGACCCAGTGTCATTGCCATTCTGGCCATCAGCCCCTTCATCCCGCCCATTGAACAGGAATTTGGCTGGTCCCGTGTGCAGGTGTCGCTGGCTGCCACCATAGTCTCCTACATGGTGGTTCTGGTGTCTCCCCTGCAGGGTCTTATGGTGGACCGCTTTGGCCCGCGCAAGGTCATCCTCACGTCCATTCCCCTGTTTGCATTGGGCCTGTCGACCTTGTATGTATTGCCCAACAGCCTGCCTGTGTATTACACGATCTGGGTGCTGATCCCCTTGCTCAGTATCGGACTCTGGCCCCTGGGCTATCTGCAGGCGGTGAGCCAGTGGTTTGACCGAAAACTGGGGCTTGCCCTGGGCTGCGCCAATGCCGGCATCGGTGTCGGCAGTACCCTGGTGCCCCTTATCATTGCCGTGTTGATGGCCCTGTACGACTGGCGAACGGCTTTCCTCGGACTGGCCGCGATCGTGCTGTTTGTCACCTGGCCGGTCACGTATTTCACTATCAGGGAACCCGTGCCGGGTGAAGTTCATCACAGTGCCCGCGCCGCCGAAGGAACGCCCTTTCGGGATGCTGTCCGCGAACCTGTATTTTCCATGTTGTGTGCCGCCTTTTTCCTGCTGGGCCTGACCGCCTCGTCCCTGGTAACGCAGCAGGTGCCCCTGTTGATTGAAGCCGGCTGGAGCCAGACTGAGGCATCTTTTGTGCAGGCTCTGTTCGGCTTTGCCCTGCTCTTCGCCCGCGTATTCATCGGATTCATCATCGACCATGTCTTTGCACCCCGCGTCATGCAGTTGGTCTCCATTGGTGGCGCGCTGGCCTGCTTGTTATATGCCGTTTATCCACAAGCCGGTATTGTCAGTGCCGTGCTGTTGGGTTTCCTGCTGGGAGCCGAGTTCGATGTCCTGGCCTTCCTCATCAAACGCTATTTTGGCAACGTGGCCTACGGCCGGCTTTACGGGGTGATCTTCGGTGTGTTTTACCTGGGGTCGGGTCTTGGCATTGTCAGCCTGGCGAGCATTCGCCAGGTGTACGGTAATTACGATACCGGCATGTATATCGCCGCCAGTGTGTTGCTAGGGTGCGTGGTACTGACAGCCTTCCTGCCCGCCTACCGGTACAGGGCCAGTCAATAACAGGATGGATTCGCGCCCGTGGCAAGGCGCAACCAAGGCTGTTTGCCGCCTTTGCAAGTCTTGCTCAGCATCCCTGCCTCCCGCTCCTTCTTAACAGTTTCTTAATGTTTCATTAACAGTAATTTAATCATCTCTTTATTTTTTGTTAATGCGATCTTCATAAGATGCGCAGCAGCCGCGTGCTGTCAGGTTTCAGGCGGCAAATGAAATATCCAATCTTAATGATGCGCCAGGTATCGGGGCACAAGCCGGAGAATGTAGATTGCCATGAAAATTCATAAATTCCCGCTCCAAGCAGCCATTCTCGGTACCATTGTGAGCCTGTCGGCCACCCTGGCACTCGCCGCAGATGAGGCGAGTGATCTGGAACTGTATATGGATACCCAGACCAAGCAGATTTTTGCCGAGCCCGGCCCCAACCGGGTCAGAATGGGCACCTTTCGTCCGGTGGACGCACAGCCGGCAACGGTCACTGCGGCACTTCCACAACAGGCCCTTCCCCAACAAACCCAGGTGCCTGTCGTCAATCTGGCAGACATGGCCCGCCGTCTGGATGCCAACGAGCAGGAAATCGAGCAGATCCGCAGCCAGAATGCTGCGCCAAGGCCCGCCAGCTGGACCGACACCCTGCGCATCCGCGGCTATCTGCAAACCCGCTACACCAGCATGATAGGCGGCGACAAAGACATCAATCTCTGGTCCGACCGTTCGGTGGGGAATGCCCAGTCACTGGGTAATGCCGACAAGAACTTCCTGATTCGCCGCGCCCGTCTGGTATTTTCCGGAGATGCCGGTGAGCACCTGTCCTTCTATGTCCAACCCGACCTGGCCAGTTCCGTTGGCGGCTCCGGCAACGTGGCCCAGATCCGTGACGCCTATGGCGATATCTACTTCAATGCCAGCCGCGAGCACCGCTTTCGTATCGGGCAGTCCAAGGTTCCCTTTGGTTTCGAAAACCTGCAATCCAGTTCAAACCGCCTCGCGCCGGATCGCAACGATGCACTCAACAGCGGCGTCAGGGACGAGCGCGACCTGGGCGCCTTTTACTACTACACCCCGGAGCTGGTCCAGAGCCGTTTCAGTGAAATTGGCCGCCTTGGCCTGAAACACACCGGCAACTATGGCATGTTCGGTCTGGGTGTTTACAACGGCCAGGGCGCCAACCGGGGAGACCGCAACAACAACCTGCATACCGTTGCCCGCCTGACCTATCCCTGGCAATTTGCCAACGGCCAGTTCTTTGAGGCCAGTGTGCAGGGTTATACCGGCAAATATGTCCCCTCCACCGGCAATTTCCGTGGCCTCGGCGATACCGCAAAAATCATCAGTGGCAGTGCTCAGAATGTCAATCTGATCCCCGAGCGCTACCAGAACGGCTACAACGATGACCGTATTGCGATCAGCGCCATCTGGTACCCGCAACCCTTTGGTCTGCAAGCGGAATGGAACTGGGGAAACACCCCGAAACTGAATCTCGAGACGGATACCATTGAACAAGGCACACTCGATGGCGGCTATGTGCAGGCCATGTACATGTTCAAGAATGATCTGGGTACTTTCATCCCCTTCCTGAAATGGCAATACTTCGACGGCGCGAACAAAGGGGAAACCAACGCCCCGGCCAACAAGGTCAATGATGTTGAGCTGGGTATAGAATGGCAGGTTGCCAGGGAACTCGAAATTTCCGCCGAGTACCACATGATGAAGCGCAACAATCTGGTGCTCGGCAACCGTCCCGGCAGAATCGACTACGAACGCTTCGATTCGGATGCCCTGCGCATACAACTACAGTACAACTATTGAGCTGCTCACCGATTATAGGTATCGTTGCCTTCTCGAAAATCTTGGGTCGATGCAAGCGTAAAAAACCAATAAGCAGGCCAGAGGAAACCCATGTTAAATAACATTCGCATTACTCTGTTGCAGCCGTCGTTTCTGATATTGGCCGCTGGGCTGGCTGCGATGAATGCCAGCGCGCAGGAAGCTGACATCAGTGGCCTGCTGATCCCTGAACGTATCTCGGAAACGCCTTCACCGGTCAGCAGCCCGGAACGGGAAGCACTGGTGCACCTGCGTTATACCGTGAAGGCCGATGGCAGCACCAGCGACATCGAGATTCTCGATGGCTTTTACAATGCCCTGTTTGCCGATGCCGCCACAAAAGCCGTCGCAACATGGACCTACAAGCCCGCCACGCTGAACGGCAAGGCCATCGACTGGCTCAACAATGAGTATGTCATGGCTTTCCGGCTACCCGGGGAGGAAGAGGCCAGCATATCGCCACCGGTGATGGCGGGCTATAACCAGATCATTGAATTGATGTCCGCGGACAAAAATGAGCAGGCAATCGAGAAACTCGAAGCCATGCTGAGCGACAAAAACACCGTTAAAACCCTGTTTGACCATGCCTTCCTCAACGATGCCCTGTCCGCTGCCAACCTTGGTGCCAGCCGCTTTCACCAGGCCCTGGCTGCCAGCAAGAGAGCCACTGTCGTGCCTGGACGAATTCGTTCGACGATTTCTGCACCTGCCGTCAATTCCGGGGACAGCCAAGACCTGCTGACCGAGGATCTGATGGAAGGGGCGCTGCGCAAACGTTTTTTTCTGAGCGCCACGCTGAACCAGAGCCTCGATGCGCTGGAAACCTTTGACCGTCTTCAGTCCCAGGTGACAGTACCCGCAGATGATCTGATCCGGGAGCAGGCCGCCGCGATCCGGCAGCGACTGGTATCCCCCGATGCCCTGGGACTGGTTGCCGGCCTGGTTGACACACACTGGTCTTATTTGCCGGCCCGGCGTATCTTTGCCGTGACCGATGTCAAGGGCCAGCTGGCCAGCATCGATGTGCACTGCCAGCGTCGCAACGCACAGCTGGCTTTTGAATCCGATGTGGAATGGGCGCTGCCGGACAGTTGGGGGGACTGCTCCCTGACCTTCAACGGCGACGCCGGCACCGAGTTTACACTTTACGAATTCAGCGAGTGAAGGCCGTCAGCACGTCCGGCACGGTAGAAGGCTTATTCAACAAACCGCTAATACTACTGTGTTACAAATCGATCAAGGGATGCAGTGCAAGGCAAAACCGGGCGAAAAAGCGCAGTTTACATGGAGTAAATGAGCATTTTGAGCCCGGTTTTAACGCAGCAATGCGCCCTTCAGCGGCTTGTAACACAGTAGTACTAAGCGCCCGTCGCTCGCTTGTTCCTGATCACCCCACCAGCCACGGCATCCAGTTGCTGATCTGCCAGGTACTCTTCATAACTGCCCTGGAAATCCACCAGGCGCTGGTCCTTGATTTCGATGACACGGTTGGCCAGTGAGGAGACGAATTCACGGTCGTGGCTGACAAAGATCAGCGTGCCGTCATAATGCTCGAGCGCCAGATTCAGTGCCTCGATGCATTCCATATCGAGATGGTTGGTGGGTTCGTCCATGATCAGGACATTGGGCTCCAGCAGCATCAACTTGCCAAACAGCAGCCGGTTTTTTTCGCCACCGGAACAGACCTTCACCCTTTTCTTGAAGTCGTCGGTGGAAAACAGCAAACGTCCGAGGGTCGCGCGCACGATCTGGTCATCGTCCTTGGGCTTGCGCCATTGGCTCATCCAGTCAAACAAGGTCGCTTCACTATCAAATTCCGCCGCACTGTCCTGCGGACAGTAGCCCAGAGCGGCATTTTCGGCCCATTGCAGCTTGCCACTGCGCGGTGTCAGTTCCTCCAGCAGGCAGCGCAGGAAGGTGGTTTTACCACTGCCGTTCTCGCCGATCACCGCCAGCCGCGTGCCCACTTCCAGGATCATATTGCCCTTGCTGAACAGTGTCTCATCATCGAAACCGTGGCCCAGATTTTCCAGCGTCAGGGCCTGCCGGTGCAGTTTCTTTTCCTGCTTGAAGCGGATATAGGGGCTGACCCGGCTGGAAGCCTTGACCTCATCCAGTTTGATTTTTTCAATCTGCCGGGCCCGTGAAGTGGCCTGCCTGGCCTTGGAGGCATTGGCTGAAAAACGGCTGACAAAGTGTTGCAAATCGGCAATCTGCGCGGATTTTTTGGCATTCTCCGAATACAGGCGCTCGCGGGCCTGGGTGGAGGCCGTCATGAAGGCATCGTAATTGCCGGGATACACCCGCAATTCGCCATAATCGATATCCGCCATGTGCGTACACACGGCATTCAGGAAATGACGGTCGTGGGAGATGATGACCATGGTGCTCTTGCGCTCATTGAGCACGCTTTCCAGCCAGCGAATGGTATTGATGTCCAGGTTGTTGGTCGGCTCGTCCAGCAGCAGGATGTCCGGGTCCGAAAACAGGGCCTGGGCCAGCAGTACGCGCAGTTTCCAGCCCGGCGCCACCTCGCTCATCGGGCCATCATGCAGGGCCTGCGCAATACCGGCGCCCAGCAGAATCTCGCCGGCGCGGCTTTCGGCACTGTAGCCGTCCAGTTCGGCAAAGAGGGTCTCCAGCTCCGCCACCTGCATGCCTTCTGCTTCCGACATCTCGGGCAGGGCATAGATCCGGTCCCGCTCCTGCTTCACTGCCCACAATTGTGGGTGTCCCATGATCACGGTGTCGATCACCCGGCAGTCCTCAAAGGCAAACTGATCCTGATGCAGTTTGCCCACACGCTGGTCCTGGTCGATGGATACATTACCGGCCGTCGGCACCAGACTGCCATCGAGAATTTTCATGAAGGTGGTCTTGCCACAACCATTGGCGCCAATCAGGCCATAGCGATTGCCGCCACCGAATTTGACTGAAATATTTTCAAACAGGGGCTTGCTGCCAAACTGCATGGTAATGTTTGCGGTCGAAATCAAGGGAGTCTTCCTGCACGACGGTTTTCAAGAGGGTGCGTACTATAGGCCTTTGTGGCAGCCGCGTCGAGGAAAAAAGGACCTGTCTCTCATGCGGCACGTTCTGCCACAGGAATGCTCATCCCCCGGATTTTCGCAGGAAGCGCGGAATCCATCCCTGTAGGACAGTTCCGGATAAGGTATACTGCGCCCCATGAACAGTGCCGGCCATGATCCTTCAACCCCGTCCCCCCCTGCCGCCGCGCGTAGGTCTGTACAGACCTCTCCGGAAGCTCTTGCTTCAACAGCAGAGTCGCCCGCCACTGCGGGCCAGGTGCTGCATACGGTCTTTGGCTACACCTCCTTTCGTCCACCTCAGGATGAGATCATCCGGACCCTCATCGACGGTGGCGATGCCCTGGTGCTGATGCCCACGGGGGGTGGCAAGTCGCTGTGTTACCAGATTCCAGCCCTGGTGCGGCCCGGTTGCGGGGTGGTGATCTCACCCCTGATCGCCTTGATGCAGGACCAGGTGGATGCCTTGCGTCTGCTCGGCGTCAGGGCCAGTTACCTGAATTCGACCCTCGATGCGGCCAGCACCCGGCAAGTGGAGACAGCCCTGGCCGATGGCGAACTGGACCTGCTCTATATCGCGCCGGAACGCCTCCGGCAGGAACGGACCCTGACCCTGCTGCGCAGCTCTGCCATTGCACTGTTTGCGATCGACGAGGCGCACTGCGTGTCACAGTGGGGGCACGATTTCCGTGCCGACTATCTGTTGCTGAATGTACTCCACGAACTCTTTCCGGCCGTGCCCCGCATCGCCCTCACGGCCACCGCCGATGCCCGCACCCGGAGCGAAATCATCCAGCGTCTGGATCTTGGCGCGGCACGCCAGTTCATTGCCGGTTTCGACCGTCCCAACATCCGCTACCGCATTGCCCTGAAGCACAATCCCAGGCAGCAGTTGCTGCGCTTTCTGAAACAGGAACATGCCAGCGATGCCGGCATCGTCTACTGTCTTTCCCGCAACAAGACCGAAGAGATTGCACTGTGGCTGCAGGAACAGGGTTTCAAGGCCCTGCCCTATCACGCCGGTCTGGATGCCGGCACCCGAGCCCATCATCAGTCCCGCTTTCTGCGCGAAGACGGCGTCATCGTGGTGGCGACCATCGCCTTTGGCATGGGCATCGATAAACCCGATGTCCGCTTCGTGGCCCACCTGGACATGCCGAAAACATTGGAATCCTACTATCAGGAAACCGGGCGTGCCGGGCGCGATGGTACGCCCGCCGATGCCTGGATGATCTATGGCCTGCAGGATGTCATCAAGCTCCGGGAAATGATGGCCGCTTCCGACGGCAGCCAGGAACACAAGCGGGCCGAGCAGCATCGCCTGAACGCCATGCTGGGTCTGTGTGAAATCACCAGCTGCCGGCGCCAGGCCCTGCTGAATTACTTTGGCGAAACCCTGATGCAGCCCTGTGGCAATTGCGATACCTGCCTGGAACCGGTGGCCACCTGGGATGGCACTGAAGCCGCCCGCATGGCCCTGAGTGTTGCCTATCGCACGGGCCAGCGCTTTGGCGTGAACCACCTGATCGATGTCGTGCGTGGCGCCGATACCGACAGAATATTCCAGTTCGACCATCATCGCCTGCCCACCTATGGCGTCGGCAAGGCCCTGGATAACAATCTGTGGCGTTCGGTGTTCCGGCAACTGGTCGCACGTGGCTACCTCAGTGTGGATCTGGAACGCTTCGGCGCTCTCCGGCTGGAAGAAAAATGCCGGCCGCTGCTGCGTGGCGAGGAGCAGATTCAACTGCGCCGTGACAACAAACAACAAACCCAAAAGAAACAGACCCGAATCCCGCTGCCCCAGGAGATCGATGTGGCCCTGTGGGAAGCCCTGCGGGAATGCCGGCGCCAATTCGCGGAAGCCCAGAGCGTACCGCCCTATGTCATCTTCCATGACCGCACCTTGCAGGAAATGTGTGTCAGCATGCCGCAGACCCTGACCGACTTCAGCCGCATCAGTGGTGTCGGTGAGCGCAAGCTGGAAAAATATGGCCCGGGTTTCCTGCAGGTGATCAACGATTTTCTGACGACCTGAGGCTCTCTCTTGGGGCCAGGGAAAGCGTCAATGCCCCAAGACAGTCATCTGCGCGCAAGAATATGACAGCGAAGTCATAACCGGCTATACTTGCGGCCATTTTTGAGCCTGCGGACATATCGCCAGCTCAGAGCCTGGCAAATACTGCCAGAGGCCGTCACCAGGGTCCACTATCCATCCGGCAGGCTGCGACGGCTTTTTTCATTACTTTTTACTTACCATTACGGGAATACTGTGAACGATACCTTAGCGACGACCCGAGTCAGCGTGGTCATCCCGAATTATAACTATGCCCGCCATCTGGAAGCCTGCATCGGCAGTGTCATGGCCCAGACCCACCAGCCCATCGATATCGTGGTGGTCGACGATGGCAGCACCGACGATTCCTGCGCCATTATCGAAGCCCTGCTGCCCACCATCGGTGGCGAGCGCAAGGCACGCTTTTTTCCGCAGCGGCCCAATGCCGGCAAGCTGGCGGCCCTGAATGCAGTGATGCATGAAATATCAAACCCCTACATGCTCACCCTGGACGCCGATGATATCCTGGAACCCGATTACATCAATCATTGTTTGCAGGTGATGCACACGGCCCGGCAGGAAAATCCGCGCACCGGTTTCGTCTATTCCGACTGCACGCTGATCGACAGTGATGGCACAGTGCTGGATCGGGGCCGCTCCACCACCTTTGATGCCAAACTGTTACAGACCCATTCCTTTATCCCGGAACCGGCCCTGTGCGTCAGCGAGGCCTTCCTGGAAGTGATGCCCTTCGATACCAGCATTCTGGTTGGCACCAAACATCACAAGTGGCTGCGCATGGTCGCCAATGGCTGGGTCGGTCAGCACATTCCAGAACCCTTGTTCCGTTACCGTATGCATACCGGCAATCTGTCCGGCATCGGCAAACGGGTGCTGGCGGAAAAGGATGCCGGAAAACGCGGAGAACGGATTCTTTCAGGCTACTGGGTGGCTACGCATCTCTGAGGAGCCTTTGTGAAGAGCCTCTGAAGAGCTCAGGCGCTGGTCAAACCGCCCTGCAGCACGTATTTCATTTCCAGAAACTCATCCAGTCCGTACTTTGAACCCTCGCGGCCCAGACCGGATTCCTTGACGCCGCCAAAGGGCGCGACCTCGGTGGATATCAGGCCTTTATTGACGCCGACGATGCCATACTCCAGAGCCTCCTGCACACGCCAGATACGGTTGATATCCCGCGCATAGAAGTAGGCAGCCAGGCCCATGGTGGTGTCATTGGCGATCGCAATGGCCTGCTCTTCCGTGCTGAATTTTTGCAGGGCGGCCACCGGGCCGAAGATCTCCTCGGTGCAGATGGCCATGCCGGCCTCGACATCCGTCAATACCGTGGGTGGATAGAAACGTGCCGGATCCTGAGCGTTCAGCGACCCGGTATAAGCTGATTTTGCACCTCCGGCCAGGGCACTGCTCACCAGTGTACTGACTTTCCTGTGGCCGGCCTGGTTGATCATTGGCCCCAGGCTCGTCGCCTCGTCCTGACCCTGGCCCACCCTGAGTTTGTCAACGGCGGCAATCAGACGCTCGCTGAACGCGTCATAGATGCCTTCCTGCACCAGAATCCTGTTGGCACAGACACAGGTCTGCCCGTTGTTTCTGAACTTGCTGGCCATCAGGCCCTCGATCGCGGCGTCCAGGTCGGCATCGTCAAAGACGATGAAGGGCGCATTGCCACCCAGTTCCATGGCCACTTTCTTGACCGTGCCGGAGGCCTGCTGCAACAGGATCTTGCCCACCCGGGTCGAGCCGGTAAACGAGATCATCGCCACCTGCGGATGCGTGGACAAGACTTCACCCACGGCCTGGGACTGGCTGGAGGGGACGATATTGAACACCCCGTCAGGAATGCCGGCAGCCCGGGCCAGCACGGCCAGTGCCAGCGCGGTCAGCGGTGTTTCTTCGGCCGGCTTGCATACGCAGGGACAGCCTGCGGCCAGTGCGGGCGCCGCCTTGCGCGTGATCATCGCCGCCGGGAAGTTCCAGGGAGTGATGGTGGCCACCACCCCGACCGGCTGCCGCAGCACCATGATCCGGCTGTCGGCCCAGGGCGAGGGTATGGTGTCGCCATACACCCGTTTCGCCTCTTCGGCAAACCATTGGATGAATGAGGCCGCATAGGCCACTTCACCCCGGGCTTCGGTCAGGGGCTTGCCCTGTTCTGTGGTGATCAGCAGGGCCAGATCCTCGCTGTTGTCGAGAATCAGCTGATACCAGGCCATCAGCAACTGCGAACGCTCCTTCGCCGTCAGCGCACGCCAGGCTGGAAAGGCCTGCCTTGCCGAGCGAATGGCCTGATCGGCATCGTCCACGCCGTAATCGCTGACCTTGACGATGAGCTCTCCGCTGGCAGGGTTCAAGACCGGGAATTCCTTTCCCGATGCCGCCGCCTGCCATTGCCCGGCGTAAAAGCCCGTGCTTTTCAACAAGTCCTGATTTTTCAGTGCAATACCCAACATTTTTTTGTCATCCCATCAATTTCGAGGCCACCAACAGACATCTGTTCAACGTAAGCCGTACCAGGCTGAAGTCTACCACAGGGGCGCAAAGCTTATGTGGGGTGTCTGCTCTGGGAGCCCCTAGGACTGCAACTCAACGCCCAACTGCCGTACCATCTCGCCCGCCGTGGCCAGGCTGCCGAATCCTGCCAGAGACTGCCGCAGACGTTCATAGTCCGCTGCCTTCATCAGACCCTGGGCACACTGGGAAAACTTCTGCCAGTATTGTTCATTGGCAAAGGGTGCCGTCTTGCTGCCCAGCGCCATGAAAACGGCCTTTTTGAGCTTGCGTCCGTCCTTCAGCGTAATGTCGACTTCAGTATCCATCTCGGTCTCCGGGCACTCGACCGGATGACGATGGATGCGCTCGAACAGAGCGCGATGACCGGGGCGCGCAAGGGCCTCGTCGGTAAAATCGGCCAGCGTGCAGTTGCCCTGAATGATGGCGCAGGCCACCGGATATTCCACCGAAAATTTACCCTGCAAGCCGTCTTCGGGGCGCTGGTACATGAGATTGTTGAGGTGCAGCGTCGGGGCCACGATATCCACCCGTTCGACATCTTCAGGCCTGAAGCCGTATTCCTCTCGCAGGGCGAGCACGGCATCGATGGAGCGATGGGCACTGCCACAGGTGGGGAAACGCTTGACCCGGAACTTGTGCTCCGTAATCAGCAAAGGCTCGCCAATGCTCTCCGTTTCAAAGGTCAGGGTCTGCCCGTGTTGCGGGGTCCCGATGGCGGCCCGCAAGGCCTCCCGGTCAGGTCCAACCATCAGGGTATTCATACCCGTCGGGCCATCCAGGGTATGCCAACCGGCGGTCATGCCATCCTGTGCGAAGCAGGCCGCCATCACGCCGGCCTTGGCCGCCAGACCCGCGTGCAGGGGTTTGGCCATGGTGCCAAATTGAGACATGAAGCCGCCGGCACTGCTGGTGGCCAATGACAGGGCCATGGCCGCCTGTTCGGCGGGGAGACGCAGCAGGCGGGCACCCGCTGCCGCCGCCCCCAACGCACCCGTGGTGGAGGTGGCATGCCAGCCGCGCTTGCGATGCGCCGGATTCAGCCCCTGACCAATGCGCCCCTGAATCTGCAGCGCCACGATGTAGGCGTCCAGACACTCCTGCGGTGAACTGCCCTGCTGTTCCGCCAGCGCCAGAATGCTCGGCCACAACACGGTGGAGACATGGGCCTTGGCCGGATCGAAGTTGTCATCGAAATCCAGGGCATGCCCGGCGGTGGCATTGATCAGCGCCGCCCATGGCAGGGCCAGTCGCTCGGTGCCGCCCACCACGGTGGAGTCACCCCGGCCCCAATGCCGCACCCGCCCAAGCGCTATCTGCACCACCGGCGTCAGTGCGCCCGGGATCATCACCGCGATGGTGTCGATGAGTTCACGATAGGCCGATTCGAGCGCGGCTTCAGGCCAGTCATGGGCCACGGTGGCGATCCAGTTACCATAGGCTTGCAAGGGATTGGCAGTCACGTTGGAGCTCCTGGGAGTATCTATAGGGGTCGATGCCGTCAGGCTGAGGGGAACAGATTCTGCCTGCTGGCATCCAGCCGCGCCATGCCGGGACCGCAGATCTTGTCTATCAGCTGCCGTTCATGTCCGGAGAGGGTATCGAGCATGGCTGAGGGGTCTCCGGCAAAGAGTTTCTGGCCGGAATCGTCTTTTGAAAAATAACGGTATTGTTGCTGCATTTGTTCAAGTTCGGCAGTATCCGGCCGCAAGTCCAGGCTGCGGTCGAGGATCGCCTGCAGGTTCTCCGGTTGTTTCAGCTCCCGGTAATTCAACAGATGCAGCCCGGGTGCGTCTGCCATTCCCAGGACCACATCAAAATAATGGGAATAACAATGCGCCAGGTATTCAATCTCCGACATTTGCCGGGTGCATTCAGGCGCCAGCCCGGTCAGCGCGCGCGCCTGCAACAAGCCCTTCGAACGCAGTACCGCCGTGGTTTCCTGCATCACCGTGGCAATGACTTCCACCGGATCACGATACAGATACAAGGTGGCTGCTGCGGGGAAGGCTGCCCGGATAAAATCGATATAGATGACGTTCCAGCTGATGAATTTGATAAAACTGCGGGTGTACTCCGGCCTGCGCTTGCGCGTCATCAACAACACCAGATTGCGCAGCATACGCAGATTGCGCTCACTGCATGCCGGCCACTGCTGCCACTGCCGGGTAATATAGGACCAGAAACCCTCCTGCAAAGGCCCCCCCTGGTTGATCGTGAGATTGTCCGGGGAACGGGCCAGGCCCTTCACCAGCAGCGTCGAACCACAGCGTGAGACATGGAAGATCAGGCCTTGCGGCATGATCCCTCCCACGTCCAGATCATCCCGTTCCAGAATCGCCAGATCCGTGGTGAACACGTCTCCGATGGCCCGGTCCCGTGCCAGGCGTTGAATGGTATAAATGTGCTTCCATTCCAGCAGGGGGGCAGCGCCGATATCGGCAAGGTACAGGCGGCCGGCACCGGAGGGATCGATGGCCACGGGAACCAGCCCCGGCGTGCGCTGAATCCGGGCCAGTGCGTCATCGACACTCAGATGACAATCACACAGTCCGGGCAGTACCTCTTCCATGACGAGGTGATCGGGCAAGGCATACAGCATATCAAGTCTTCTCTATTGGCACGAGGTGGACAATTGCAGCATCTCGATCAGGCAGCTCATTAACAGTCCGTCCTCGAATAAGACGCAAAAAAACGAAAATCTTTACAATTTTTTTATACCCATGCCATCCTGCGCACAGCCAGGTGAGTCACAGCTGTTGCGTTTCCCGCAAAGAAAAGCATGTTGAGGCAGGATCATAATAGTAGTGCTCTACCCTCAGTCGGGGGCGCCCCTGGTCCGTATCCACGTCAATCAAATGGTAATGGGCGACCGATTTATAGGCTCCCACCGCAGAGGCGGACGCGGCCCCAAGCACCGGAATGGGGCCATTGGCCCCGGCAATCGACGCCCTGATGGGGTAATGCAGATGACCATGCAAGATCAGGTCCACCGGTACGCGGGCCAGCAAGGCCTGCAAGGCCTTCCGGTCTGACAGGGCACGGCGCGCCGAGGCGGCCCCATTCTGGGGAGGATGATGCACCAACAGCAGCGTCGGTCGCCGTTCCGGCTGTAGTGCCAGCAACAGTTCTTCGGTCCTTGCCAGTTGCTCAGCCCCGATCCGGCCCAGGGACAGCGTTGGCAGCGTGGCCACGGCACTCGACAGACCAATGATGTTCACCGGACCCCGGCGATGCAGGTAGGGGAAACCGGGATGCCCGGCGTCATCCTGCATCCAGGCGGCCCAACGGCTCAGGGCGTAATCCAGAGCACCCTCGACATAGGCATCATGATTGCCGGGAATCAGGCTCACCCGCGCCGGATCGCCCAGGGCTGCCAGCCAGTCTGTCGCAGTATCCACCTCGGCCGGCAGCGTAATGTTGGTCAAATCACCCGTTATGCAGATATGGTCGGGCTGCACTTCCTGCAAATGTGCACGCAGGGCATCCAGCGTCGCCAGTTTGTGCTCATGCTTACGCTTATGCTGCCATGACAGAAAACCCAACAGACGCTTGTTGGCTATCTGGCTCACCGAGACCGATGGCAGGGGTGCTATATGAAGGTCGGAAATATGGGCTATGCGGAACATCACTGACCCTTTTCTTTCGCAAGAAACCCGACAATCGCATCCGCAGCGCGCACGGCTGCATCGGTATCGCTGAGCGCGAAGGCCTCATCAAAGGCCAGTTTCTGTTCTTCCACAAAGCGCGCTTGTTCAGCCTCGGCGCAGGCGAGCGCAGCAGGCAATGCAGCCAGTGAATCCACCACCTGGCCGGTATGCCAGAAGCGGAAATCGTCACTGTTCTGCCAGCGGGCCTGACTGCGATTGAGAAAGATACAGGGTCGTGGCCGGTATAGAAACTCGTATACCTGGCTGCTGACATCGCCCAGATAAATATCGGCTCCCCGGGTATAGGTCATATCCACGCAGGCCGTGCTGCCGGTATCGACCAGGATGTTTTCGGCCTGCCGGGCCGTTTCCGGCACCGGCGGGGTCAGGCGCGGCAAGCCCCCTTCCGTCGAGATATGCCAACGCCGCCGATACAGCAGAACATGGGGGGCGAAGACGAGATTGAAGTCCTTGTTGTGCCGGAAATAATCCAGAATGGGCGCTCCCCACTTGTACCAGGAAGACAGTTTGGGATCGAAATGCGGTGTATACAGAACGGTTGGGCGCTCATTGTCAAAGAGCCGGGGCCGCGGGGCATGACGATAGTGGTCGATTTTCATGCTGCCAATGACGGCATAGTGACCGGGCCGCAGGCGTCCATCCGCCAGCAGCCGCTGCTCATATTTGCGGCCGGGCACCAGCAGAAAGTCAAAGCCACCCACCCCCTGAAAGCCACCGGCACGATCACCCGAGCCGTGGAAGGTATGGATCATGAGTGGGCAATCCGCACCCAGCCAGCGCTTGAGCACCAGGCTGGTCTTGTCGGGAACGGCCAGGGCGTCGAAGGAGCGAAATAATTCACGATGGTGCCAGAGCACGCCAAAACGCTTGGTCAGCAGCGCATTGCCGGTCAGCTTGTCAAAGCGGGTTGCGATGGCCGGCGGGGCCGCGAGCTGGCATTTTACCCGGCTCCCGGGAAACCCGGCGGCTATCTCGGCAACCGCCCCGGCCTCGGCCTCAGTCGTGCTGATGACCACAACTTCCACATCCGGGTAACGGCGCGCAAGTTCAAAGGCGGCAGGGATACTGTGCATGACCTGATGCACCGCATCATGGTTCAGCAGGAAACCGATTCGAGGCATGCTGGTTGATTCTCGGCAGAGGTAAATCCCGGCACAAATGTTTTGGGCGCTGACTCCCCCTCTCTGTTCTTCCAGACACTGATGTAAACAGAATGCCAAAAATGGTCACCTGAGAGCTATCAGAATAACAGTTATGCCCATAGGGACATATCGAGCCACAACAGTGACTTGAGAGGAGTTGACGCTTGGCTGGGTAAGCGGATGATTCTACTTGGATTTGGGCAGGGAATGCAATTTCTTTACCGGGGGAAATGACTCGGGTGTCAACGCTAAATAGAAATGTCCGCTTTCCTGCAAAGTAGAAATGTCCGCTTTTCCTGATTTCCTTACACTATGGGGTAGCGCCAGATTGAGTTGGGTCCGATCGACGGCAATGCAGCGGAAGCGCAGATTGTCGCCATAGGCGAAGAACAGATCGATCAGTGCGACGTAAAAATCGCGGCGGTTGGCGACACCTTGCTCCACTTGACCTCGCCCCACGCCTGATGGCGTTCCCGCAGTGCGCAGACTCCTAG
>JAVVEZ010000080.1:0-15973 GCA_032250895.1 Pseudomonadales bacterium
ATCGTCCCCACGTTAACGTGGACTTTCTTGCGCTCAAACTTTTCCTTCGCCATCGTGTTGTCTCCGGTTCTGCCGATTTACTCGACTCTCGTTGCCCGGGGCGAGTGAACGCGCCCCTTTTTAACCAGCCCTGTGTTCCCTGCCATCAGAACCCTCAGGATTTGTTGATGATACCCTCTGCAATGTTGCCTGGCACTTCCGCATACTTGGTGAATTCCATCGTATACGTGGCCCGGCCCTGTGTGGCGGAACGCAGATCCGTGGAATAGCCAAACATCTCGGCCAGCGGTACTTCAGCCGTAATGGTCTTGCCCGACGGCGTATCTTCCATTCCCTGCACGATACCACGGCGACGATTGAGGTCGCCCATCACATCGCCCATGTAATCCTCAGGGGTCACGACTTCAACCTTCATGACGGGTTCCAGCAGGGCCGCGTCGGCCATCAATGCCCCTTTCTTGAGGGCCATCGATCCGGCTATCTTGAAGGCCATTTCACTGGAGTCGACATCATGGAAAGAACCGTCGAAGATCGACACCTTCATGGCCAGCAGGGGGTAACCGGCCAGACAGCCATTCTTCATCTGCTCCTGCACACCCTTGTCAACGGCTGGAATGTATTCCTTGGGGACAACACCGCCGACGATCTCATTGACAAACTGGTATTCGGAATCTGCCGGCAGGGGTTCCAGTCTGAGCCAGACATGGCCATACTGACCACGGCCACCGGATTGCTTGACATGCTTGCCTTCCACTTCAATCGTCTTGCGAATGGTTTCGCGATAGGCGACCTGGGGTTTGCCAATATTCGCTTCCACATTGAATTCGCGGCGCATGCGGTCAACGATGATGTCCAGATGCAATTCGCCCATCCCTGAAATAATGGTCTGACCGGATTCTTCGTCAGTCTCCACCCGGAAGGAGGGGTCTTCCTGGGCCAGCTTGCCCAGTGCAATGCCCATCTTCTCCTGGTCCGCCTTGGTTTTGGGTTCAACCGCGACCGAAATCACCGGATCCGGGAAGTCCATTTTCTCCAATGTGATGATGCTGTCATTGCTGCACAGCGTCTCACCTGTCGTGACATCCTTCAGGCCGATGGCAGCAGCGATGTCGCCAGCCAGAACCTCTTTGATTTCCTCACGGGAGTTGGCATGCATCTGCACCATTCGGCCAACCCTTTCCTTCTTGCCCTTGATCGGATTGTAAACGCTGTCACCAGAGCTCAGTTTCCCGGAATAGACACGAAAGAAGGTCAAGGTACCCACGAAGGGGTCGGTGGCAATCTTGAATGCCAGCGCGGCAAAGGGCGCATTGTCATCTGCTTCCCGGGTGGCCTGGGTCACTTCATCTTCCAGCACACCTTCAATGGCCTTCACTTCCTGCGGTGAGGGCATGTAGTCGATCACGGCATCCAGCATGGCCTGCACACCCTTGTTCTTGAAGGCCGAGCCACAAAGCGTGGGCACAATTTCATTGGCCAGGGTTCGAATCCGCAAACCCTTCATGATTTCGGCTTCGCTGAGAGTTTCACCGCCCAGATACTTGTCCATCAGTTCTTCATCGGCTTCGGCGGCCGCCTCGACCATGACTTCGTGCCATTTATCACAAAGCGCCTGCATGTCAGCGGGAATTGGCTGATATGTGAACGTTACGCCTTTATCTTCTTCATTCCAGACGATAAGTTTCATCTTGACCAGGTCGATGACGCCCTCGAAGTTTTCTTCTGCGCCGATGGGCAGCTGAATGGGAATGGCATTGGCCTTCAGACGATCGCGCATCTGCTCCACGACTCTCAGAAAGTCGGCACCGGCACGGTCCATCTTGTTCACAAAAACGATTCGTGGCACTTCGTAGCGATTGGCCTGCCGCCAGACGGTTTCTGTCTGCGGCTGCACGCCGGAGCTGCCGCAAAGTACCACGACAGCACCATCGAGCACACGCAGGGAACGCTCTACCTCGATAGTAAAGTCAACGTGTCCAGGAGTATCGATGATATTGACACGGTGCTGCTCGTACTGCTTGTCCATGCCCGACCAGAAACAGGTGGTAGCCGCAGAGGTGATCGTAATGCCACGCTCCTGCTCCTGAACCATCCAGTCCATAACCGCTGCGCCGTCATGGACTTCGCCGATCTTGTGGGAGACACCCGTATAGAACAGCACACGCTCAGTCGTGGTTGTCTTGCCGGCATCGACATGGGCAACGATACCGATGTTACGATAACGTTGTAATGGGGTTTTTCTGGCCACGGCACAGCCCTCTGTGAATAAGGTTAACTAATTGAAATCCGGAATTAGAAGCGGTAGTGAGAGAAAGCCTTGTTGGCTTCTGCCATACGGTGAACTTCTTCACGCTTCCTGACAGCACTGCCCCGTCCCTCCGAGGCATCCAGAATTTCACCGGCCAGACGCAGGGCCATGGACTTCTCACCCCGTTTGCGGGAGTGCTCAACCAGCCAACGCATGGCCAGGGCATGACGACGTTCAGAGCGCACTTCTACCGGCACCTGGTAGGTAGCCCCCCCGACACGCCTTGATTTCACCTCCACCAGCGGTGCTATGCTGTCCAGCGCGGTTTCAAATTTATCCAGGGCATCGGCTCCGGATTTATCGGCAACGACTTGCAGGGCTCCGTACACGATTTTTTCTGCAATGGATTTTTTACCATCAACCATCACGTGGTTCATGAATTTTGCAAGAACCTGGCTTCCGAATTTTGGATCTGGCAGGATTTCTCTTTTGGCGGCAACACGTCTTCTTGGCATGATACTCTCTCTATATTCAGGTTAATCCGGGACACCGATGCTTCAAGGGCTTCATCGGAACCCGGCCTTACTGCGGTTTTGATGAAAGATCCGGAACAGATCAGGATTTCTTCGGTCTTTTGGCGCCATACTTGGAACGGCCCTGACGACGAGCAGCCACACCGGAGGTATCCAGGCTGCCACGTACCGTATGGTAACGCACCCCGGGAAGGTCCTTGACCCTGCCGCCTCTGATCAGGATCACGGAGTGTTCCTGCAGGTTATGACCTTCACCGCCGATGTAGGACGTGACCTCATAGCCATTGGTCAAGCGCACACGGCAGACCTTGCGAAGTGCCGAGTTTGGTTTTTTCGGTGTCGTGGTATAAACACGCACACACACCCCACGTCGTTGTGGACAGCCCATCAGTGCTGGTACAGCGCTCTTTTCTATCTTGCTTCTTCGCGGCTTGCGAACCAGCTGATTAACCGTTGCCATCCATTACTCCTGCATTCTGTATTTGATTTATTCCCGGCATTTTCGCCCGCTGCTCATGGCCGTCGCCAAGGGAGGCAAGATTCTAATGATCCCGCCCCCGCGAGTCAACAACAAACCGCCGGGAAGCCTGCCCGCATGTTGCGAAAATCAGGTCTCTGACTTCAAGGCCTCACTCAGCGCGGCTTCCACTTCACTGGCCGATACGGACTCAGACTCGAATTCATTGGCGCGACGGGCCAATGCCTTCTGTCTGCGTCTTTCGTGGTAAGACAGCCCCGTACCCGCCGGAATCAGCCGCCCCACCACCACATTTTCCTTCAAACCCTGCAAGTAGTCGCGCTTGCCGGTAACAGCCGCCTCGGTGAGAACCCGAGTGGTTTCCTGGAACGAGGCCGCCGAAATGAAGGATTCGGTAGCCAGCGATGCCTTGGTGATTCCCAACAACACCCGCTCATACCTGGCTTCCTGCTTGTCTGCCTCTCTGAGCTTGGTATTTTCAGCCACCAGTCGAACGTATTCCACCTGCTCGCCCTTGATGAAACCGGAATCCCCCATATCCAGAATTTCTGCCTTGCGCAACATCTGCCTGACAATCACTTCAATATGCTTGTCGTTGATCCGCACACCCTGGAGACGGTACACATCCTGCACCTCGTTGACGATATAGTCCGCCAGTGCAGCAACGCCCTTGAGCCGCAGAATATCGTGGGGGCTTGGCGGGCCATCCGAGACAACCTCGCCTTTTTCGATAAACTCGCCTTCGAACACGGTCATCTGACGCCATTTCGGAATCAATGTTTCATAGTAGGGACTGCCGTCAATCGGATTGACGCCATCTGCCGGCGTAATGATCAGGCGACGCTTGCCCTTGGTTTCCTTGCCGAAGCTCACGGTTCCCGAGATCTCGGCCAGGATCGCCGGTTCTTTGGGCTTGCGGGCCTCGAAGAGATCCGCAACACGTGGCAAACCACCGGTGATATCCCTGGTCTTCGAACCTTCCTGGGGAATACGGGCAATGACATCGCCGATATTGACGTCCTTGTCGGCTTCCACACCAACGATGGCTCTTGCCGGCAGGAAGTAATGAGCCGGCACATTGGTGCCGGGCAGGTTCAATTCCTTGCCCTTTTTGTCTACCAAAGTAACGGCTGGACGCAATTCCTTGCCGGCGGAAGGACGTTCTGCCACGTCCATCACGGAAATATTGGACAAGCCGGTAATCTCGTCAGTTTGACGTTTGACACTGAGACCTTCTTCCATCGCAGCAAAGGCCACCTTGCCGGCAATTTCAGCAATGATCGGGTGAGTATGCGGATCCCAGGTTGCGACCACCTGGCCCACCTTTACTTCAAATTTATGACCGCCATTGATAACTGCGCCATACGGTAATTTATAGCGCTCCCGTTCACGGCCATTGACATCATTGACGATCAGTTCTCCGGAGCGGGAAACCACCACCAGCTCTCCGCTGATTTTCTGCACGGTTTTCATATTGTGCAGATGGATGGTTCCGGCCGTTTTCACCTGTACGCTGTCTGAAGCCGTCGCTCTGGACGCCGCCCCACCGATATGGAAGGTGCGCATGGTCAGCTGCGTGCCCGGCTCACCAATCGATTGGGCCGCCACGACGCCCACGGCCTCACCGATATTGGCGAGATGACCACGAGCCAGGTCACGCCCATAGCACAGTCGGCAAATGCCCAGTTCCGCTTCACAGGTGATCGCTGATCTGACCACGATCTCATCGATACCATTGATTTCCAGCTTTTCCACCATGCGCTCATCGAGCAGCACACCAGCCTCGACGATCACTTCATCCGTACCCGGCTTCAAGACCTCCTGCGCCACGACCCGGCCCAGAACCCGCTCGCCCAGGGCAGCGATAATGTCACCACCCTCGATGATCGGCGTCATAATCAAGCCCTGATCGGTACCACAGTCATATTCCTTGATTACCAGATCCTGGGAAATGTCGACCAGGCGGCGTGTCAGATACCCGGAGTTGGCAGTTTTCAGTGCGGTATCCGCCAGGCCCTTGCGGGCGCCATGGGTGGAAATGAAGTACTGGAGTACGTTCAGTCCTTCCCGGAAGTTGGCGGTAATCGGAGTTTCGATAATGGAACCATCCGGCTTCGCCATCAGGCCACGCATCCCCGCCAGCTGACGGATCTGGGCCGGGGAACCCCTGGCACCGGAGTCGGCATAGATATAGACGGAATTGAATGATTCCTGCGTCTCCTTCTTGCCTTCACGGTTGACAACAGGCTCCCTGGAAAGACCATCCATCATGGACTTGGCAACCAGGTCGTTGGCACGGGACCAGATATCGATGACCTTGTTGTATTTTTCACCCTGGGTGACCAGGCCGGAGGCAAACTGGGACTCGATTTCCTCCACCTCTCCTTCGGCACTCTCGATCAGCCTGGCTTTCTCGGCTGGAATAACGAAGTCATTCACCCCGATGGATGCCCCGGAGTATGTGGAATAGCGATAGCCCATATACATCAGCTGGTCAGCAAAAATGACCGTTTCCTTCAGTCCCACATTGCGGTAACACATATTGATGATGGAAGAAATCTGCTTTTTGGCCATCTTCTGGTTGACCAGTGAAAAAGCCAGGCCATCTGGCACGATACTGAACAGAATCACCCGGCCGACAGTGGTGTCAACTATGCCGGCATTCTCCTGTCTTTCACCGTCTTCGCCGAAAACCACCTCGGACAAACGAACTTTTATTTTCGCCTGAAGATGGGCATGGCCGGTATTGAAAGCCTTGAGAACTTCCTTGGGATCAGCAAACACCATGCCTTCGCCTTTGGCATTGACGCGTTCGCGGGTCATGTAATAAAGCCCCAGTACCACGTCCTGGGAAGGCACGATGATGGGCTCACCGCTGGCCGGTGACAGGATGTTGTTGGTGGACATCATCAGGGTACGGGCTTCCAGTTGGGCTTCCAGCGTCAAGGGCACATGGACAGCCATCTGGTCGCCATCAAAGTCTGCGTTATAGGCAGCACAGACCAGGGGATGCAGCTGAATCGCCTTGCCTTCGATCAGTACCGGCTCGAAGGCCTGGATTCCAAGACGATGCAGGGTTGGTGCACGGTTCAGCAGGATGGGGTGTTCACGGATGACTTCCGCCAGAATATCCCAGACTTCCGCGGTTTCTTTTTCGACCATCTTTTTGGCGGCCTTGATGGTCGTGGCCAGACCACGCAGCTCCAGCTTGCCGAAAATAAACGGCTTGAAGAGTTCCAGTGCCATTTTCTTGGGCAGCCCGCACTGATGCAGTCTCAGCGTAGGCCCCACCACGATTACGGATCGACCCGAGTAGTCTACGCGCTTGCCCAGCAGGTTCTGCCGGAACCGGCCCTGCTTGCCCTTGATCATGTCGGCCAGGGATTTCAATGGCCGCTTGTTGGAACCGGTGATGGCCCGGCCGCGACGGCCATTGTCCAGCAGGGCATCGACGGCTTCCTGCAGCATGCGTTTTTCATTGCGCACAATGATGTCCGGCGCATTGAGGTCCAGCAGGCGTTTCAGTCGATTGTTCCTGTTGATGACCCGGCGGTACAGATCATTGAGATCGGAGGTGGCAAAACGGCCACCATCCAGCGGCACCAGCGGACGCAGGTCCGGCGGCAATACCGGCAACACCGTCAGTACCATCCACTCCGGCTTGTTGCCTGAGCTGACAAAACCGTCCAGCAGCTTCAAGCGCTTCGACAGTTTTTTCAACTTGGTTTCCGAATTCGTGTTGGGAATTTCCTCCCGCAGCCTGACCACTTCGGAATCAACGTCCATGTCCTGCATCAGGTCCTGTACGGCTTCCGCTCCCATTTTGGCTGAAAATTCGTCGCCAAACTCTTCCAGCGCCTCATAGTATTGCTCATCGTTCAGCAACTGACCTTTTTCCAGTGTGGTCATGCCCGGGTCAGTGACCACAAAAGATTCAAAATACAGAATGCGCTCGATATCCCTGAGGGTCATATCCAGCAACAAGCCGATCCTGGAAGGCAGTGATTTCAGGAACCAGATATGGGCCACGGGACTGGCCAGTTCTATATGGCCCATACGCTCACGGCGCACCTTGGAGAGAGCGACTTCGACACCGCACTTCTCACAGATGACACCCCTGTGTTTCAGGCGTTTGTACTTGCCACAGAGGCATTCATAATCCTTTACCGGTCCGAAAATCTTCGCACAGAACAAACCGTCCCGTTCCGGTTTGAAAGTCCTGTAATTGATGGTTTCGGGCTTTTTCACTTCCCCGAACGACCAGGACCGGATCAATTGCGGCGACGCCAATCCAATCCGGATCGAATCAAAGTCTTCTATCTGCGATTGTGACTTCAATAAACCTAAAAGGTCTTTCATTCTTGTTCCTCCGCCCAGGGTACCAAGGCTTTAAACTGATACCTGATTGCTTAAACATCCAGGAAAATCTTTATTGTGCTGCGGCCCATCCCGGGGATGGGTATGGTCCTCAACATCAGTTGTCAACATCCAGTTCAATGTCGATGGCCAGAGAGCGAATCTCCTTGATCAGAACATTGAAGGATTCCGGCATGCCGGCCTCCATGCGGTCATCACCATCAACGATGTTTTTATACATCTTGGTGCGACCGGCCACGTCATCCGACTTGACGGTCAGCATTTCCTGCAGAGTATAGGCAGCACCATAAGCCTCGAGCGCCCACACTTCCATTTCACCGAAGCGCTGACCCCCGAACTGGGCCTTGCCACCCAGCGGCTGCTGCGTAACCAGACTGTAGGAACCGGTTGAGCGTGCATGCATCTTGTCGTCGACCAGATGGTTGAGCTTTAGCATATACATAATGCCAACTGTCACCTTGCGATCAAACATATCGCCGGTACGACCATCAAACAAGGTTACCTGGCCGTCTTCGCTCATACCTGCGAGTTTAAGCATTTCCTTGATTTCGATTTCGCTTGCACCATCAAACACCGGCGTTGCCATCGGCACACCACCTTTCAGATTGTGCGCCAAATCCATGATTTCTCCATCGCTGAGACTGCCAAGATCTTCCTTTCTGCGTGCATTGCCCGTGCCATTGTAGATTTTTTCGAGAAAACCCCTGATCTCGGCAATTTTCTTCTGCTGCACGATCATTTCTTCTATTTTTTCGCCAAGTCCTTTGGCCGCAGCGCCAAGATGAGTCTCCAGAACCTGCCCGACATTCATGCGCGAAGGGACACCCAGCGGATTGAGAACGATATCAATCGGATTGCCTTTCTCGTCATAGGGCATGTCCTCAACCGGCATGATGACGGAGATAACCCCCTTGTTTCCATGCCGACCGGCCATCTTGTCACCCGGCTGAATACGTCGCTTGATGGCCAGGTACACCTTGACGATTTTAAGGACACCGGGAGCCAGATTGTCGCCCTGGGTCAATTTGCGCTTTTTGTCTTCAAAACGCTCATCCAGCTCGGTACGACGCTCTTTCAATTGCACACTGGCTTTTTCCAGCTGTTCGCTGAGGGCATCATCCACCAACCGCAGCTTGAACCAGTCATCGCTTGCCAGCGCATCCAGATATTCGGCCGTCAGCGTGTCACCCTTCTTGAGTTTTGGCCCGCCGGCAACCTTCTTCCCCAGAAACGCCTTGCGCAGACGACTGAAGGTGGCCATCTCAACGATTCGGTATTCATCCTTGATGTCCTTTCTGACCTTGGCCAACTGAAATTCTTCAATTTCCAATGCCCGCTGGTCTTTTTCAAGCCCGTCGCGGGTAAACACCTGCACATCTATCACGGTACCCTTGACGCTGCTGGGAACCCGCAATGAGGTGTCCTTTACATCAGATGCTTTTTCACCAAAGATGGCCCTCAGCAGTTTTTCTTCCGGCGTCAGCTGGGTTTCACCCTTCGGCGTTACCTTGCCCACCAGAATATCCCCGGCACCAACCTCGGCACCGATATGGACAATACCCGACTCGTCCAGTCGACTCAGCGCGCCTTCTCCGACATTCGGAATGTCAGCGGTAATTTCCTCAGAACCCAGCTTGGTGTCGCGGGCAATACAGGTCAGCTCCTGGATGTGAATCGAGGTAAACCTGTCTTCCTTGACAACCCGTTCTGAAATCAGAATGGAGTCTTCGAAGTTGTAACCATTCCAGGGCATGAACGCGATGCGCATATTCTGCCCCAACGCCAGTTCCCCCATGTCAATGGAGGGCCCATCGGCAAGAATATCCCCGACAGAAACCACATCACCTTCATGCACCAGCGGACGCTGACTGATGCAGGTGTTCTGATTGGAGCGGGTATATTTGATCAGGTTATAGATATCCACGCCGGCCTCACCGGCAACCGTCTCTTCGTCATTGACCCTGACAATGATACGGGCTGCATCGACGTTATCAATGACGCCGCCACGCTTTGCCACGACACACACTCCGGAATCCCTGGCTACGTTGCGTTCCATACCCGTACCCACCAGGGGTTTCTGGAACAACAGTGTTGGCACTGCCTGGCGCTGCATGTTGGAACCCATCAGGGCGCGGTTGGCATCATCATGTTCCAGGAAGGGAATCAGAGACGCGGCTACGGAGACCACCTGTTGGGGTGATACATCCATGTAATCGACCTGTTCTCTGGGCATCACGGAGAATTCATTGACGTGACGCACCGACACCAGATTCTGGGTGAACTTGCCATGCTTGTCCAGTGGAGAACTGGCCTGTGCAATGACGTGACCACTCTCCTCAATGGCTGAGAGATAGTGCGTTTCATCAGTGACGACACCATCCACCACTTTTCTGACCGGACTCTCAAGAAAGCCATATTCATTGGTTCTGGCATACACAGCCAAGGAATTGATAAGACCTATATTGGGGCCTTCAGGCGTTTCAATGGGACATACCCGGCCATAATGCGTCGGATGAACATCACGCACCTCAAAGCCGGCCCTTTCCCGGGTCAAACCGCCCGGCCCAAGAGCCGAAATACGACGTTTGTGTGTGACTTCCGACAAGGGATTGTTCTGATCCATGAACTGGGACAGCTGACTGGAGCCGAAAAACTCCTTGATAGCGGCCGCAACCGGCTTCGCATTGATCATGTCCTGAGGCATCAGGCCTTCGCTGTCTGCCATGGACAAACGTTCCTTGACGGCTCGTTCAACCCGGACCAGGCCCACCCGGAACTGGTTCTCAGCCATTTCACCGACGGAGCGGATGCGGCGGTTGCCCAGGTGATCGATGTCGTCAATGGTGCCGAAACCGTTGCGGATACTGACCAGGGTCTTGATCACGTCAACAATATCCTGATTGCTCAGCACCAGGTCTCCTTCTGAATCAGGACGGCCGAGGCGGCGATTGAACTTCATCCGGCCAACGGCTGACAGATCGTAGCGTTCCGGAGAGAAAAACAGATTGGCAAACAGATTTTCCGCCGACTCTTTGGTAGGCGGCTCCCCGGGACGCATCATGCGGTAGATTTCGACAAGGGCATCCAACTGTGAATGTGTCGTGTCGATGCGCAAAGTATCCGAGATGAACGGACCGCAATCCAGCTCATTGGTATAAATTGTTTCAAACTGCTTGATCCCGATCTTGCTTAAGCCGTCCAGCACTTCCTGCGTAACTTCGGAATTACAGGGAAACAGGATCTCACCGGTTTCACCATCGATGATGTCCTTGGCCAGCGCATTACCCAGCACAAACTCCCCGGGAACTTCCAGTTTGTTGATTTTGGCTTTTTCCATTTCGCGGATATGCTTTGCCGTTATGCGTCTGCCGGCTTCAACAATGACGTCCTTTTTATTGGTAATGGCAAAATTCAACACGTTGCCACGCAATCTTGCAGGAACCAGTTCTATCGAAATAGTGCCGTTTTTGGCAACGTGGTAAACATTATTTTCATAAAACATCCCCAGGATTTCCTGGGTGTTGAAGCCCAGCGCCCGAAGAAGAATGGTTGCCGGCAGTTTTCTGCGACGGTCGATACGGACAAAAACCAGATCCTTGGGATCAAATTCGACATCCAGCCAGGAACCACGGTAAGGAATGATTCGGGCAGAGTACAACAATTTTCCGGAGCTGTGGGTTTTACCCTTGTCATGATCAAAGAAAACGCCTGGGGAGCGATGCAACTGCGAAACCACCACGCGCTCAGTGCCATTGATCACAAAAGTACCGCTATCCGTCATCAATGGGATTTCTCCCATATAAACTTCCTGCTCCTTGATATCCTTGATGATTTTTGCAGTGGATTCCTTCTCATAAATAATCAGGCGCGCCCTGACCCGCAAGGAGACAGCATAGGTGGCGCCACGAAGAATACATTCACTGACATCAAATTCCGGTTTACCCAGACGGTAACTGACATACTCGAGCAAGGCTTTGCCTGAATAGCTGACAATGGGAAATACCGACTTGAAGGCCGAATGGAGCCCCTGATCAAGACGCTCTTCAGGAGGCGTGTTGGCCTGAGTAAACTGTTTGTAAGAATCAATCTGGATAGCCAGAAGATAAGGAATATCCATAACACTTCGGAGCTTGCCAAAGTCTTTGCGGATACGTTTTTTCTCAGTATATGAATATGCCATCAGCGGTTCCTAACAAGCGTGAACATTTGCATCGAACTTTGGTCTGATAGGCCGGTTTTTATCGTCACAAGAACAGGCTACCATTAACGCTCTGATGCAGAATGCTTTCTGATCCCATTACTTCCCGATTTCTGAAGTAACCCCAGCATCACATTTTTTCATCCCGGAGAACAATGACTTGAAATACTGTCATCCAGGCACATCATCATTCAGATTTTCATTTTGAAATATCTGAATTCCAAAAAGTGGACTCCCGTGCAACAGGAGCCCACTTCCCGGATATCTGATGCGATGAAGCGTCTTACTTCAGTTCGACAGCAGCACCAGCTTCTTCAAGCTGTTTCTTGATGTCTTCCGCTTCAGCCTTGTTGGCGCCTTCCTTGATAGAGGAGGGGGCACCATCAACCAGATCCTTCGCTTCCTTCAGACCAAGACCGGTCAGTGTTCTGACCACCTTGATAACATTGACTTTTTTCTCGCCAGCAGAAGTCAAGATAACGTCAAATTCATCTTTTTCCTCAACAGCAGGAGCCGCGGCGGCACTCGGGGCAGCAGCAACGGCAACAGCCGCAGCCGCAGAAACACCAAATTTTTCTTCCATTGCCGAGACCAGCTCAACAACGTCCATTACTGACATTTGTGCAATGCCTTCCAAAATATCTTCTTTAGATAGAGCCATGCTCTCATCTCCTGTTCAAATAGCTAAAATGATTAAATCGTTCAATCAGGCAAGTGCAATCACGCCGCTTCCTGTTTTTGGTCTCTTACTGCTGCAACTGCTCGAGTTACCTTGGTAGGCACCTCATTGACAGTACGTACAAGCTTGGTCACTGGGGCCAGCATGACGCTCATCAGCATACTTATTGCCTGATCATAGGTTGGCAGATTCGCCAATACATCGATCTGATCTGCAGACAGCAATTTCCCACCAACAGACAGTGCCTTGACCGCAAATTTGTCGTTACCTTTGGCAAATTCCTTCAGCACGCGCGCGGCGGCACCCGGATCCCCATTGGAGAACGCTAAAATTGTCGGTCCGACCAGGGATTCATTCAGACACTCAAAATCAGTGCCGGCAATGGCACGCTTCAACAATGTATTTCTGACAACGCGCAGATAAACATTGTTTTCACGGGCTGTTTTTCGAAGTCCGGTCAGTTTCTCGACTGTGACACCACGATAATCGGCGATCACGGCAGATAAGGCACTGCTAGCAGCTGCATTGACTTCTGAGACGATTTTTTGCTTGTCTTCAAGTCTTATAGCCACTAACTTAACTCCTTGAAATAGGCCAGCCAGGCTGACCTTTTGTTTACCCTGCCCCGACAACTGCTTGCCCGGGCAGGATCTTTTCCGGTGAATGGATTCAAATTCTGAATCGGGTACACCATCTGCGCAGGAAGATTAAGTGTCTGCGGCCGTATACAACCCACGTCCGCCAACCACACCTGCGGTCTTTGACGGCATTGCTGTCTGACATCGCTGCCAAAAAGCAAGTACCCCAAAGTCTGTTGCAGCGCCTGCATCTGACAGAACGCCACTTCGGGAACCCGGCCGGGCTGATCACATCAGCGCCGGCCAAAGCATCCCTTAAAATTCGAGCGAAGACTGGTCTATGAGAACGCCAGGCCCCATGGTTGAAGACAGCACCACTTTTTTGACATACACACCCTTGGCGCTGGAGGGTTTTGCCCGCCGCAGATCGCCCAACAGTGCTTCAAGGTTGCCCTTGACGGCCGCTGTATCAAAACCAATTTTGCCAATACCGCCGTGAATGATGCCCTGTTTGTCAGTACGGTAACGCACCTGGCCGGCCTTGGCGTTTCTGACCGCCCCGGCTACATCCGGCGTCACGGTCCCCACCTTGGGATTTGGCATCAGGCCACGAGGGCCCAGAATCTGCCCGAGCTGGCCCACGATACGCATGGCATCAGGGCTGGCGATGACCACATCGAAATCCATCACCCCGCCCTTGATGGTTTCGGCAAGGTCCTCGAAACCCACGATATCGGCACCGGCATCCTTGGCTTTCTGCACATTGTCACCCTGGGCAAAAACAGCTACCCGAATGGTCTTGCCGGTACCATGGGGCAGAGTGGTGGCACCACGCACAGCCTGATCCGACTTGCGCGGATCAACACCCAGGTTGATGGCCACATCGATGGATTCCTTGAATTTTACTGTTGAAAATTCGGTCAACAGGGCCACCGCCTCATCTATGGCGTAGGCCTTGCCGTTCTGCAGCTTCTCCGCAATCAGTTTTTTACGCTTGCTCAACTTGGCCATGACTATACCCCCTCGGTCTCAATACCAGCACTTCTTGCACTACCTGCGAGAGTACGAACTGCCGCATCCATATCAGATGCCGTCAAATCAGGCATTTTCATAGTCGCCACCTCTTCCAGCTGAGCGCGCGTCAGCTTGGCCACCTTGTCCGTGTTCGGACGGCTGCTGCCCTTGCTGATACCTGCGGCTTTTTGCAGCAATACGCCTGCCGGGGGAGTCTTGGTGATAAAGGTAAAGCTTCTGTCCGCATAGACAGTAATGACCACAGGAATCGGCAAGCCCGGCTCCAGGCTCTGGGTTGCGGCGTTGAAGGCCTTGCAGAATTCCATGATATTGACGCCGTGCTGGCCCAGGGCTGGACCGACCGGCGGGCTGGGGTTGGCTTTGCCTGCGGCCACCTGCAGCTTGATATACGCTTGTACTTTCTTTGCCATTTCTCTTCTCCTTTTGGGTGCAAGCGCCTGAAATATTCAGGCTCCCCTGGCGTCTTCTGCTGTCTCTGAAAAGTCCCTGGGGGACTATTTCACATATCCTGAAAGACGACTTTGTTGTGAAAACTTTTCGGCATTGAAAAGTTCCCGTTCAATACGGCCATTATCAGCCTTTCTCGACCTGCGAAAACTCCAGTTCCACCGGGGTGGAACGGCCAAAAATAAGCACAGCCACCCTGACCCTGCTCTTTTCATAATTCACTTCTTCCACCGTGCCCGTGAAATCGTTGAACGGGCCATCTATGACCCGAACCATCTCGCCGGGCTCGTATACGGTTTTGTGCGAAGGTTTGTCAATCGTCGCCTCCAGGCGGTTCAATATTTCATCGACCTCGCGCTGGGAAATGGCTGCTGGCTTTTCAGCCGTGCCACCAATAAAACCCATAACCCTGGGCGTATCCTTGACCAGGTGCCAGGTATCGTCATTAAGCACCATTTCCAGCAGTACATAGCCCGGAAAGAACTTGCGTTCACTTTTACGTTTCTGGCCACCCCGCATTTCCAATACTTCTTCGGTAGGCACCAGAACCTCACCAAACTGATCCTGTATCCCGGACAGAGCTATTCTTTCTTCCAGCGCCTGCTTTACCTTGCGTTCATAGCCTGAATAAGCATGCACTACATACCATCGCTTATCTTTTTCGGAAGCCGACATACTCTATCCCTTAACCAATGATCCTGGTAATAATCCAACTCAACGAGGAGTCCAGACCCCACAGAATGAACGCCACGATCAGCACCACCACCACGACAATCAATGTGGTCTGAGTCGTCTCTGTACGAGTTGGCCAAACAACTTTACGTATTTCTGTTCTGGCTTCGATACATAAATTCAAAAACGCACTGCCTTTGCTGGTCTGTACCGCAATCCAGCCCGTCATCGCAGCCAGTACCACCAGACCAATCGCACGATACAGTACTGATTCCGCAGAAAAATAACTATTACCGTATATACCCGCCCCAACCAGGACGGCAACCAGCAACCACTTACCCTGATCGAGCCTGAATTCCGAATTCTTGTCTTTATCACTCATGACCATGAACTACCTGCTACGGACCACTCACCAGAAATACCGGCTCTGCTGCCACCCCTGCCGACCTGATCAAAACTGATCCTGCCCGCCAAATGGCAGGCCAGGAGGGAATCGAACCCCCAACCTGCGGTTTTGGAGACCGCCGCTCTGCCAATTGAGCTACTGGCCTAAAAACTTCTGCCCTGCAAACTTTTACCGCTTCAAGACGACTAAGCCGAGACCACCAGAATCAGAAGTCTCGGCTTATCATTGACGCGCAGATGTCGCTATTCGATAATCTTGGCGACAACGCCGGCACCCACCGTCCTGCCACCCTCACGGATCGCAAAACGCAGGCCCTCATCCA
>JAVVEZ010000151.1:0-2687 GCA_032250895.1 Pseudomonadales bacterium
GTGTAGTTGCCGGGAGTCAGTGACAAGCTTTTGTCGGTAAACTGCCCGAACTCGCCAACCCGGTAAATGGTAACACGGGTCAGACCATTGGAGCGCAGAGTGACGTTCACAGGCTGCAGGGCTTTTTCCAGAAAGATGGCCACTTGCTGTAACTGGGCGCTCAGTCTGGGTCCCTTGTCCGGAATAAGTTGGGCGTCGCTATAGACCTGTTGGACCTGGGCATGGATCTTTTGTTCTTCAGCCATTCGCAGCGGATTGTTGATCGCGCTCACCAGAAACTTGTCAAGTTGCAGGCGGCTCTCACTGCGGACCTTGCCTTCCCGGGCAAAGACCACATTGGGGTCCACGGCAAGTGCGGCATCGTAGGCATCCAGCGCCTGTTGCCAGCGCTCGTTCTGCTCATGCTCGTGCGCCTCGTTCTGGTGGCGGGTGATGAGCGTCGTGGTGATCTGGTCAGAGGCCTGTTTGATGGCGGCCAGCGCGTCCGGCGATCCCGGCTTCAGTGCGAGGGCCTGTTTGAAGGATTCCTCGGCTGTTTCCGGGTTGTTGGCCTGAAGAGAGGCATAACCCTTCGACATCAGATTGGCGAAATTGCGATCGAGAATATCCTTGTTGACCTTGTTCACAGCGGCCTGCGCCGCCGGGTGTTTGCTGTCGATGGTCAGGGCCTGCCGGTAAAGATCACGGGCTTCTTCAAATTGTTTGTTTTCGTGCAGGGTGGTGCCTGCTGCCAGCAGTTCCAGCACCTGGTTCAGGACCTGGGCGCGGGCCAGCCCGCGCCGGGCTTCCTCGTTGTCGGGTTCGATCAGCAGCGCCATGCCGTAGGCATGCTGGGCAAGATCAGACTGTCCATCCAGAATCGCCTGGGCACCCTGAGCGATAAAAGTGGCAAGTCTTGTGGGAAGCTCTGCTTCAATGCTCTGGAGTGTTGACAGCCCATTTTGATAGAAAACCTGAGCCTGGGTATAGTTTTGCTCGCGATAGGCCGCGTCGCCGGCGCCTGCCTGCTCCACGACCTCATTGAATTCCTGCTCTGCCCACTGCTGCACCCCTTTCCCATCGAGGGCCTTTTGCAGTTCCAACAGCGCCGCCAGCACATGTTGGGCATCTTCCCGTTGTTGCAGGCGCTGGGCCTCCTCATAGGGAGAAACCTGGGGTGCCCGGGAGGCCGGCGCCGTAAGGGCTACGGTTGTTGCCGTGTCAACCTGCGGTGGCGAGACAAACCTGGGCAACAAAAAGATCACGCCCAGTACCAGGAACAGCAGCAGCGAAAAAATTCCGGCCAAAATCCTGGTGTTTTTTTTCTGTAACTGCTGGTGTTCTTCGGCCTCCTTGATGCCCAGTACCGGAGGACTGTCAGGCCCGGGTTTCACAGTACCGGATGAAAGGTCGATTTCCGCAGGTGTTATTTTTTCAAAATCAGGGTCAGACATGCTTAATGGCATCACAGTTTCGGGCTTCAGGTCCAGGCGTATCCCGAGTCCCAAAATATCCAGGGATTTCAGCTGAATCAAAAACTGTTGCTGGGCTCCTCCCCGATCTCATTGGCATAGATATCAGCCAGAATTTCCCGCCACTGCGCGTATTGCTCTTCAACGGAGCCGGAAAGCGTAACGGTGCGCTCTTCCAGTTCAATGGTCTGGGGGGCGATCTCCTGTTCCAGGGAACTGCCCAATTCTGCTATCTGCTCCAGCCGCATCTGGGCTTCGGCATTTTTGTTGAAGGCATCCTTGATCAGAAAGCCGCCGGCACCGAGAGCACCGATCGAGGAATAGACGACGGCATTGCTGCTGCTCTGGGTGGCGACCAGGCCGCCGAGAATGGCAGCAACACCGAGAAACATATTGCGCCTCGCATCCGCCTGGATGCGGTCAAGCTTCATGACTTCCTCATAGCTCAGGCGCCGGAATTCGGTGTAGGGCTGCTCCATCTCGCGAGCAAAGTTGGAGTAATAGTCCTGCAGCGTATCGATATACATATTGTCTCTTTCCCGGATGCCCTGGATGCGCGCCAGCATGGGGTCATTGGTTGCGGGCAGGCGTTTGATGCGGATGATGCCCTGCCGGTTTTCAGCCAGGTATTCATCGAATACTTCGGGCGCAAAGCCTTTTGCAAACTGCAACTGGGCAATGGTTCTGATGCTGGCGATCTTTTCCGGGTTCATGTTTTTCTGGCGGTATTGCAGCATGTCGTTGGCAATCCGGTTGTAGAGCCCCTGGAAGGAATCCTCATTCCTGCGCAGTTTGGGATCGTAACTGTATTTGCTGACGACTTCCTCATATTCCTTTTCATACCACACACGCCCGGAGGCATCACTTACCTTTACCCGCATTTTCATGGCTTCGCCATCGGACTGCAAAATGGTGCCATTGACAGCGACATCAGAGCTTTCCAGATTTCCCGGCACAACCCTGACGACGCCCCAACTGCCATTGCTTTGCAGGGTCTTCGACAAGAGGTGGGAAACATAGAAGGTCTCGGCATGCCTGACATCGGCAAAGGTCAATTCCTTCCTGGATTTGTCCACTTCATCCAGGCCGGGATCGAAGATGCCGATGCCCACATCCAGTAACTGTTCCTCGGGAATACCCGTATTGCCCGTCAGCATGGGTGTGACGGAGGTGGTTTTGACGGTTTGCGTGCTGCATGCGCTTAACGCAAGCAGCATCACCAGAGATATCAGAGCT
>JAVVEZ010000081.1:0-15787 GCA_032250895.1 Pseudomonadales bacterium
TTCGGGAAAAACCCTGTCAAGCACTTTTTTCAAAAAATTGTGCTGAATAGTTACGAAAAATAGATCAGCCCGCAGCGTAGACTTTCCGGGCCGCCGATACCGCCACACCGCTGTTGATCGGCGCCCCCATGTCGCTGAGGATGGCATCCAGGGCCCCCAGGCAGAACAGCACATGGGTTTTGCTGGAACTCTGACCCATCAGTCCGATACGCCAGACCTTGCCGGCCAGGGCGCCGAGACCGGCACCGATTTCAAGATTGTAATCGTTGAGCAGGGCCGCCCTGACTTTGGCCTCGGCCACGCCAGCCGGGATGCTTACACTGTTCAACTGTGGCAAGCGATAGGCGGCATCCACGACAAAGTTCAGGCCCATGGCTTCAGCGCCTGCGGCAAGAGCCCGGTGATTGAAGGCATGCCGTGCCCAGGAATTTTCCAGGCCCTCTTCCTTCAGGATCACCAGGGCCTCGTGCAGCCCATAGAGGCTGTTCACCGGCGCGGTGTGATGGTAGGTGCGGGCACCATCACCGGACCAGTAATCCATCACCAGTTTCATATCCAGAAACCAGCTCTGCACCCGGGTTTTGCGCTTGTTGATCACGTCAACCGCACGTTCACCGAAACTCACCGGAGAAAGGCCGGGGGGACAGGACAGGCACTTCTGAGTGCCGGAATAAATGGCGTCAATGCCCCAGCCATCCACATCGAGTTCAATGCCGCCAAGGCCGGTGACACTGTCCACCAGGCTCAGGCAATCATACTGCCGGGCAAGTTCACACAGTGCTCTGGCATCACTGCGGGCACCGGTAGAGGTCTCGGCATGAACAAAGGCCAGAAACCTGGCGTCAGGATGGGCTTTCAGGGCATCTTCCACTTTTTGCAAATCCACGGCTGAACCCCAGGCATCCTGCACCAGGATGGCCGTGGCACCGCAACGTTCCACGTTCTCTTTCATGCGCCCGCCAAAAACCCCGTTCTGACAGACGATGGCCTTGTCGCCAGGCTCCAGCAAATTGACGAAAACCGCCTCCATACCGGCTGAACCAGGCGCGGAAACCGGAATGGTCAGACGATTGGCCGTTTTGAAGGCATACTGCAACAAGGCCTTGATTTCATCCATCATGGTCACGAAAGCCGGATCCAGATGGCCGATGGTGGGCGCTGCCATGGCGGCCAGCACTCTGGGATTGACATCTGAGGGGCCGGGGCCCATGAGGGTACGCTGTGGGGGATGAAATGATCGAGTCATAAATTTCCGAATAAGCCAGTACTGAATTTTTGTCAAAAAAAAAGCCGAATCTACCCGGCTTTTTCGTGTTTCTGCTGGCAGGCCATCCATGTTGATGACTGCTCAGCTGTTCCGGTGCCTTGCCTTACTCGGCGTCGGCTCCGCTTTCATCGTTATCTGCGTCCGGACGATCAACCAGCTCCACATATGCCAGTGGTGCCTTATCCCCGGCACGCAAACCGCATTTGATAATGCGCAGGTAGCCGCCTGGACGGCCGGAATAGCGAGGCCCCAGGGCGGTGAACAGTTTGCCCACAGCAGCCTTGTCTCTGACCTGGTCAAAGGCCAGACGCCGGTTGGCGACGCTGTCCGTCTTCGACAGGGTGATCAGCGGCTCTGCATAGCCCCGAAGTTCCTTGGCCTTTGCCAGCGTGGTTTTGATAATTTCGTGCTCAACCAATGACGAAGTCATATTGCGGAACATCGCTTTACGATGACTGCTGGTTCGGTTCAGTTGACGCCCACTATGTCGATGTCGCATGACATTATTTCCTGATTTTTAATCGATTAAGGTTAAGCAACAGCCGTTCAGGCTGCTCTGTCGTCGCCTTTGAGGCTGGAGGGTGGCCAATTCTCCAGACGCAGCCCCAGAGAAAGGCCTCTTGAAGCCAATACGTCTTTAATTTCGGTCAAAGATTTTTTGCCAAGGTTTGGCGTTTTCAACAATTCCACTTCTGTGCGCTGAATCAGGTCACCAATATAGTAAATATTTTCCGCCTTCAGGCAGTTCGCGGAACGGACCGTCAACTCGAGATCATCCACCGGCCGCAACAGGATGGGATCGATCTTGTCTTCAGGTTCTTCCTGCACGCGCACGGAGTCGTTTTTCAGATCAACAAACACGCTCAGCTGATGCTGAAGAATACTGGCAGCCTGACGAATGGCTTCTTCCGGCGCAATCGTGCCATTGGTTTCCAGTTCCAGAATCAGTTTGTCCAGGTCAGTGCGCTGTTCGACACGGGCGCTTTCCACGGCGTAGGTCACACGAAGAACCGGGGTGTAGGAGGCATCCAGCAGCAGTTTGCCCACTGAACGCGTCTCTTCCTCTTCATCGACACGAGAATCCGCCGGCGCATAACCCCGCCCGGAACCGATCCTGATCTGCATGTTGATCGAGCCGTTTTCGTTCAGATGGCAGATGAGATGCTCAGGATTGATGATTTCAACATCATGATCGAGGGTGATGTCGGCAGCGGTTACAGGACCCTTGCCTTTCTTGCTCAGGGTCAGCACCACCTCATCCTGGGAATGCAGCATGACGGACAGGCCTTTCAGGTTGAGAATGATTTCAATGACATCTTCCTGCACGCCTTCAATCGTGCTGTATTCATGCACGACGCCGTCAATTTCCACTTCTTCAACGGCACAACCAGGCATGGAAGAAAGCAAGATTCTCCTCAAGGCATTTCCCAAGGTATGGCCGAACCCTCTTTCCAGAGGTTCCAGAACCACTTTGGAGTGAAACTTGTCAATTTCCTCAACTTGTATCAATTGAGGTGTCAGAAAGTTAGCAAGCGAAATCTGCATGGAATCCCCTTTCAGGCCTAAGGTTTAATAACTATTTGGAGTAAAGCTCAACGATCAGGCTTTCATTGATTTCAGACGGCAATTCACTGCGTTCGGGTTTGTGCTTGAAGTGCCCCTCCAGTTTGTCAAGACTCACCTCGAGCCATTCAATGGCTCCACGGCTTGCAGACAATTCCAGAGCGGACTTTATTCTCAACTGTTTTTTGGCTTTTTCACGAACCGCCACAACATCGCCTTCAGCAACCTGGAAAGACGGAATGTTGACAGTTTTACCATTTACCTGGATCGATTTGTGGGACACCATCTGCCTGGCTTCGGCCCGGGTAGATCCAAAACCCATGCGGTACACCACATTGTCCAGACGCGACTCCAGCAATTGCAGAAGATTTTCACCAGTGGCGCCTTTCAGCCGCGCGGCTTCTTTATAATAATTCCTGAACTGCTTTTCCAGAATGCCGTAAATTCGGCGAACTTTCTGTTTCTCACGCAATTGCACACCGTAATCGGAAAGACGGGTGCGACGCTGGCCATGCTGGCCGGGAGCCGTCTCGGCCTTGCACTTGTCTTCAAGCGAGCGCACGCCACTTTTCAGGAAAAGGTCGGTACCTTCCCGTCTGGCTAATTTACATTTCGGGCCTATATAACGGGCCATATCTTATTCTCCTGTTCGCCTGTAGCGAAAAAATTCCTGAGCCGCCGATCGACTCTATGCCGGATTCCAGAGACTACGTTGTTGCTGCACGTAGCCACTGAAACCACACACAACAACTACACACGACGTTTTTTGGGTGGACGACAACCATTGTGCGGAATCGGGGTAACATCGGTTATGTTGTTTACCTTGAGGCCGCAGGAATTCAATGCTCTTACCGCTGATTCACGACCTGGGCCAGGGCCATTGACTCTGACATCCAGGTTTTTGAGGCCATAGAGGTCAACCGCAGATTTGCCGGCACGTTCCGCTGCAACCTGGGCGGCAAACGGGGTGCTCTTCCTTGATCCGCGAAAACCGGACCCCCCCGAAGTCGCCCAACTCAGTGCATTGCCCTGACGGTCCGTAATCGTGATAATGGTATTGTTGAATGACGCATGGATATGCGCAACACCATCGGATACGGCGGTTCTCGACTTTTTACGAGTTGCTTGTGCTGCAGGTTTTGCCATTAACTTATCACCCTATATAAATATGTTCGCTGCTTACTTACGAATCGGCTTGCGTGGGCCTTTCCGGGTTCTGGCATTGGTCTTGGTACGCTGGCCATGAACCGGCAGATTGCGGCGATGGCGTATGCCACGGTAGCAGCCAAGATCCATCAGACGCTTGATGTTCATTGACACTTCACGCCTCAGGTCACCTTCCACGGTCAGCTTGCCTATTTCGTTGCGCAGCGAATCAAGGTCTTCCTCCCTCAAATCCCCTACGTTGACACTGGGTGTTATCCCTGTTGCAGCACAAAGCTTGCTGGCGATGGTCGGGCCGATCCCGTACACATAGCGCAGAGAAATAACAACGTGCTTGTTATCAGGTATATTGACACCGGCAATACGTGCCATAGTTTCACTCCACTCTTTTAAGGTGCTTCTTTAAGATTGCTTCATCAGGTTTTGCCGCCACATCTGTACACGCTGCCACCTGCCTTGTCGTATTCCAACTCCGTGCCGGGCCAAGCGCTTCATCAGAACCTTGTGCCAGAGACGCAAAGAGGCTGAAAAAGGCGCGAAAGCTTATACCCTGAGCGGCAAAAAATCAAGCCGGGCAGGAGCTTGCCGGAAAAATCAGCCCTGTCTTTGCTTATGACGGGGCTCGCTGCTGCAGATGACCCGGACGCTGCCATTGCGTCTGACGATCTTGCAACCCCGGCATATCTTTTTAACCGATGCTCTAACTTTCATACCCTACTCCTAAAAATTCTGCTCTCAGCAACCACTGTTCAGCGCTTGAAAGAACCGAGATTCGACTTCTTCATCAGCGATTCATACTGATGGGACATCAGATGAGACTGGATCTGAGCCATAAAATCCATACAGACCACTACCACGATCAACAAAGAGGTGCCACCCAGATAAAAGGGCACATTGGCCGATGTTTGCAAAAACTGTGGCAGCAGGCAAATCAGCGTGATATAGGCCGCGCCAAACATGGTCAAGCGGGTCATGACTGAATCCACGTACCTGGCTGTCTGCTCCCCTGGACGAATACCCGGAATAAAGGCACCGGAACGCTTGAGGTTTTCCGATATCTCCCTGGGATTGAACATCAGCGAGGTGTAGAAAAAACAAAAAGCCACGATCAGTATCGTAAACACCAGTACATTCAAAGGCTGCCCCGGCCCCAGAATCAGCGCAAAATCAGCCAGAAACTCGTAACCCTCGCTTTGCCCGAACCACTGCCCCAGCGATGCCGGAAACAGCAGAAAACTGCTGGCAAAAATGGCCGGGATCACACCCGCCATATTGACCTTCAGGGGCAGATGACTGGACTGCGCCTGATATACCTTTCTGCCTTCCTGGCGCTTGGCATAATTGACAGTGATCCGGCGTTGCCCGCGCTCGATAAACACCACACAGGCAATCACGACAATGGCTATCACTGCCACCACGAACAGCGCCAGGGGTTGAATCTGTCCTTCTGCCGCCTGTTCCAGCGACTGACCAATGGCTACCGGCAAACCCGCCACGATCCCGGCAAAGATCAGCAGCGAAATCCCGTTACCCACGCCCCGTTCAGTAATTTGTTCCCCCAGCCACATCAAAAACATGGCGCCCGTCACCAGGGACACGATGGCGGTAAAATAAAAAGTGAAGTCCGGGTTGAAGGCCAGGCTTGACAACAATCCGGTGGTGATTGCGACAGCCTGAACCGTGGCAAACAACAAGGCGCCATAACGCGTATACTGACTGATCTTGCGCCGTCCGGCTTCACCTTCTTTCTTCAACTGTTCCAGTTGTGGAGTTGTCGCCGTCAACAACTGCATGATGATGGAAGCCGTTATGTAAGGCATGATTCCGAGAGCAAAAATACTCATTCTCTCAATCGCGCCACCGGAAAACATATTGAACAAACCCAGGAAGGTTCCCTGATTCTGACTGAACAGGGACGCCAACTGGTCAGGGTTGATTCCCGGCACAGGGATATGAGTGCCAATGCGATAAACAAAAATCGCAATCAGAACAAACAGCAATCTGGCTTTGAGTTCTGCCAGTCCGTCGCTTTTTACTGCATTGACTCCTGCTTTTGCCATTCCTGCCTGATCCCGATTGATGCGTTCAGCTTGACGCTAGGCGTCAAGCACCTTCCCGCCGGCCTCTTCAATGGCCAGCCTTGCCCCTTTGGTCAGACCCAGACCCTGTACGGTCACGGCCCTGGTAACAGCGCCAGACAGCATCACTTTGGCTCTTTTCACGGAACTGTTGACAACACCGGCCTTGATCAGGGCTTCAAGATTGATGACATCAGCATCGACTTTCTGCAATTCGGAGGTACGGACTTCTGCGCTTGCCTTGCCCATCCGGGAAAAAAAACCAAATTTTGGCAGGCGCTTCTGCAAGGGCATCTGACCGCCCTCAAAGCCAGGTTTGACCGTGCCACCGGCACGAGCCTTCTGACCCTTATGGCCACGTCCGCTGGTTTTACCAAGGCCGCTGCCGATGCCACGGCCAACACGCTTGGCTGCCTGCCTCGAGCCAGGGGCCGGGCTTAATGTATTCAGGTGCATGTTTACTCTCCCTCAACGTGGATCAGATGACGGACTTTATTGATCATGCCGCGCACCGCCGGGGTGTCTATCACCTCAGAGGTCTGGCGAATGCGACGCAGGCCACCCAAACCGATCAGGCACTGCTTGTGCTTCTCAAGCGCACCGATAGTGCTTTTGACAAGAGTAATTTTTACTCGTTTCGCTGTCATGACAAGAATCCTGATTAAGCTGTTATCTCTTCAATTGTTTTGCCACGTTTCATGGCCACTTCTTCCGGCGCCCTCATATTGTGCAGACCCTTGAAGGTCGCCCTGACGACATTTACCGGATTGGTGGAACCATAGCATTTGGCCAGCACGTTATGTACGCCAGCCAGTTCCAGCACAGCGCGCATGGCACCACCGGCAATGACACCGGTACCTTCGGAGGCCGGCTGCATATAGATATTGGAGGCACCGTGTCGTGCCTTCACCGGATACTGCAAAGTCCCGCCATCGAGCTTAACGCTGATCATATTGCGGCGTGCAGCTTCCATTGCCTTCTGAATTGCCTGCGGAACTTCCCGAGCCTTGCCACGACCAAAGCCGACACGTCCATTGCCGTCGCCAACTGCCGTCAGTGCCGTGAACGCAAAAATGCGGCCACCCTTCACTACCTTGGCAACGCGATTGACCTGAATGAGCTTCTCCTGCAAGCCTTCTTCATTTTTGTTCTGATCGTTTCTTAAAGCCATAGTGTTTAATCCGATTCTCTAGAATTCCAATCCGCCTTCACGGGCTGCTTCAGCAAGCGCCTTGACCCGACCGTGGTACTGAAAACCGGATCGATCAAATGCAACCTTGGTGACACCTGCAGATTTGGCCCGTTCAGCGATCAACTTGCCAATTTTACTTGCAGATTCGATATTACCTGTCTTCTTTTCACCCAGGGAAGTGGCTGTCGCCAACACCTGATTGCCATCGGGAGAAATGATCTGCGCATAAATATGCCGCGGGGTACGGAACACGCACAACCTGTGAGCACGCAACTCACTGATCTTGGCCCGGGCTCGTCTGGCGCGACGCAGACGGGACTGTTTCTTCTCGCTCATAATCTATGCCCTACTTCTTTTTAGCTTCTTTACGATATACGTTTTCGTTAAGGTAGCGAATGCCCTTGCCCTTGTATGGCTCCGGCCGACGAAACTCACGAATTTCTGCTGCAACCTGACCCAACAGTTGTTTATCAGCGCCCTTTAGAACTATTTCTGTCTGACTCGGCGTTTCCGCTGAAACACCGGCAGGCAACTGGTAATCAATGGGATGGGAATAACCCAGCGTCAGGTTCACGGTATCACCCTGCGCCTTGGCCCTGTATCCAACCCCGATCAAGGTCAATCTTTTCTCAAAACCCTGACTGACACCAACAACCATATTCTGCACCAGCGCCCTGAACGTACCTGCCAGCGCCTCCGCTTTTTTTTCTTCTCCGACCGGAGAGAAAAGCAACTGATTGCCTTCACTGACGACATTGACCAGCTCGTGAAGAGCCATCTGCAGGTTGCCCATGCTGCCTTTCACGGAAACCGAACCATTATCGATATGTACTTCTACGCCTTTGGGTAATTCCACCGGGCTGTTTGCTATTCTGGACATACGCTTGCTCTTGTCAATTCAGTCTTTAATTAGAATACCGTACACAGTACTTCGCCACCGAGGCCAGCCTTTCTGGCGGCTTTATCGGTCATCACACCTTTATGGGTGGACACAACAGCAATGCCCAGTCCGGAACGAATCTTAGGCAGCTCATCCCTGGTGGCATACTGTCTGAGTCCCGGGCGGCTACCACGATGCAGCTCTTCAATGACCGGTTTGCCGTTAAAATATTTGAGATCTATATTCACCACAGGTTTAACCGGGTCGGCACTGACCTTGTATCCGCTGATGTAACCTTCATCCTTCAGAACATCAAGAATGGCGACCTTGATCTTCGACGAAGGACACTCGACAAAAGGCTTCGCAGCCATTTGTCCATTGCGTATGCGGGTGAGAAGATCTGCGATCGGATCTGACATGCTCATAATGTTGCTCCCGCTCTACCAACTTGCCTTGGTTAAACCTGGTACATCACCGCGCATGGCGGCTTCACGCAGTTTAATCCGGCACAAACCAAATTTTCTGTAAACCCCATGTGGGCGACCTGTCACCTGACAACGTCTGCGTTGACGGCAAGGGCTGGAATCTCTTGGCAACTTTTGCAATTTGACCTGGGCAGCCCACTTTTCATCATCACTGGCATTGATATTGCCGATGACGGCCTTCAAAGCAGCCCTTGTCGTCGCATAACGGGTAACCATACGGCTACGCTTTTCTTCTCTAGCAATCGTTGAAGTTTTTGCCATCTTTTCAGCCTCTTGCCTCAGCAGGCACATCGCCTTTAAAGGGGAATTTCAGGGCACGCAGAAGCGCTCTCGCCTCTTCATCTGTTTTTGCGCTTGTCGTAAATGTGATATCCATGCCGCGCAGAGTATCAATTTTGTCATAATCAATTTCAGGAAAGATGATCTGTTCTGAAACTCCCAGTGCATAATTACCCCGCCCATCAAAGGATTTCGGGTTCAAACCACGAAAGTCCCTTATGCGGGGGATGGCAACGGTTACCAGGCGATCAAGGAACTCATACATTCTGGTTCCGCGCAAAGTCACCTTGCAGCCGACCGGCCAGCCTTCGCGAATCTTGAAGCCGGCTACCGATTTACGGGCCTTGGTCACGACACCACGCTGCCCGGAAATCGCAGCCAGATCAGCCATGGCGCTATCCAGAACCTTCTTGTCACCAAAGTTTGCGCTGCCCATGTTGATAACAACCTTGGTCAGTTTTGGCACCTGCATGGGATTCTTGTACTCAAACTGTTTTACCAGTTCAGGCACCACCTTGTCTTTGTATATATCTCGTAATCGAGCCATGTTCTTACCTGTTACCTAATCCTGAGTCCAAACAATCCTGACGAAAAAGCTTTCATCAGTATCAGTCAATCAAGGCCTTATCTGATTTAAAAATTCTTGCTTTGCTGCCATCTTCCTTGACCAGGATACCCACCTTGTCGGCTTTTCCTGTCTTCGGATTGAAAATAGCCACATTGGAAACCTGGATGGCCGCCTCCTTTTCAACAATGCCGCCCTGCCTGCCAATATTCGGATTGGGCTTGGTGTGACGTTTAACCATATTGATACCGGAGATCAGCAAGCGGTCATTACCCAACACACGCGTAATCTTGCCACGCTTGCCCTTGTCACGGCCGGTAGTAACTATTACCTCATCATCACGCTTAAGCTTTTGCATTAGCCTGTTCTCAACCTCTTTACCAAATTCTACTTATCATGAACCCTACAGGACTTCAGGGGCAAGCGAGATAATCCGCATGAACTTTTCAGTTCGGAGTTCACGCGTTACCGGTCCAAACACACGAGTACCGATGGGAGCCTGCTGGTTGTTCAGCAAAATTGCTGCATTGTCATCAAATTTGATAAGCGAGCCATCCTGCCTGCGCACCCCACTCTTGGTACGCACCACAAGAGCGCTCAATACCTGGCCTTTCTTGACCTTGCCGCGCGGAATGGCTTCTTTGACCGTCACCTTGATGACGTCGCCAATTCTGGCATAACGTCTATGGGAGCCGCCCAGTACCTTGATACACATTACTCGCCTGGCGCCGCTATTGTCGGCTACATCCAGATAGGACTGTACTTGAATCATCGAAACTCTCCCAAAAACCTTCCAAAACGCTCAGACCCTGCTTCGGTCTCACTCCAGTCATCGACCGGAGACTGATTATGCTGTCGCCATTCAAATCGACCAGGGTAACCGCAAACCCGGATCGCCAATCTGAAACTCATTAAACCTGGCTGGCTTTTTCGTCTACTGATACCAGAGACCAGGTTTTGGTTTTGGAAATCGGACGCACTTCCTTGATCGTAACGGTATCACCCGGCAGACACTGATTGGTCTCGTCGTGGGCATGCAGCCTGGTCGACTTGGTCAGATACTTGCCATATACAGGGTGCTTGACTCGTCTTTCGACCAGCACCGTAATAGACTTTTCCATTTTGTTACTGACCACTTTTCCGGTAACAGTACGGGTACGTTTCGCGACTTCTGTCATATCTTATGAACCTGTTTTCTCAGTAATCAGGGTTTTAACTCTGGCAATATCTCTTTTTACCACGCTCAGTAAGTGCGGCTGCCCAAGCTGACCGGTAGATTTCTGCATGCGATGATTAAACTGGTCACGCAACAGCCCCAGCAAGACCTCATTCAGTTCAGCTGCCGACTTGCCTCTCAATTCATTCACATCAAGTTTAGCCATTACATCACCACCCGTTTGGCAAATCTGGTTGCAAATGGCAGCTTTGCCGCTGCCAGATTGAACGCTTCGATTGCCAGCTCTTCAGTCACACCTTCAATTTCAAACAAAACCTTGCCCGGCTGAATCTGGGCTACCCAGTATTCAACATTGCCCTTACCTTTACCCTGACGCACTTCGAGCGGCTTCTGGGTTATCGGCTTATCCGGAAATACCCTGATCCAGATTTTACCGCCACGCTTCACGTGCCGGGTCAAGGCTCGTCTTGCAGACTCTATCTGACGTGCTGTCAAACGCCCCCGATCGACGGCCTTCAAGCCAAACTCGCCAAAACTAACAGTGCTGCCGCGCTGAGCAAGGCCGCGATTCCGGCCTTTCATCTGCTTGCGAAATTTCGTCCGCTTCGGTTGTAACATCTCAGCCTACCTCTCAAGCTTTTTTCTTTGGATCGGCGCCAAGAGCTTCTGCGGTGTTATAAATCTCACCTTTGAAGATCCAGACCTTGACACCGATAATGCCGTATGTCGTCAGCGACTCACTGGTTGCATAGTCAATATCTGCCCGCAGTGTATGCAAAGGCACCCGACCTTCATGATAACGCTCGGTACGGGCAATTTCGGCGCCACCCAGACGGCCACCCACCTGCACCTTGATACCCTGGGCACCTTGACGCATGGCGTTTTGCATGACCCGCTTCATGGCACGTCTGAACATCACCCTGCGCTCGAGTTGCTGGGCAACACTGTCAGCGACCAGTTGCGCATCCAGGTCCGGCTTGCGGATTTCCTCGATGTTGATATGTACGGGAACACCCATCTTCACGCTCAATTCAGAGCGCAGCTTTTCCACATCTTCGCCTTTTTTGCCGATCACGATACCGGGACGGGCAGTGTAAACAGTAATCCTGGCAGTTTGTGCCGGCCGTTCAATTTCAACCCGCGATACAGAAGCGGCAGCAAGTTTTTTCTTGACCAGAGCGCGAACTTCCAAATCCTGCAACAGGTATCTGGCGTAATTTTTACCGCCGGCATACCACACAGAAGTATGCTTTTTTACGATACCAAGTCGAATGCCTGTTGGGTGTACTTTTTGACCCATGATCTCCCCTAGCCTTTGTCTGCTACTTTTACGGTGATATGACATGAGCGTTTCATGATTCGATCAGCTCTACCCTTTGCGCGCGGCATAATACGTTTGAGCATCATTCCTTCATCAACACAGATGCTGGAAACCCGAAGTTCGTCGATATCGACACCTTCGTTATGCTCAGCATTTGCTATCGCTGAATTCAGTACCTTTTTAATGATCACAGCAGCTTTTTTGGGGCTGAACGTCAACAGTTCCAGCGCCTCTTCAACACCGAGACCACGGATCTGGTCAGCGACCAGTCTGGCCTTCTGGGCCGGAAGACCGGCGCCTTTTAGTCGTGCTGAAACTTCCATCTTGACTACCTCTTTAATCTCTAAGCAAAAAAGCTGTTATCTGGCTTTCTTGTCTGCTGCATGGCCACGATAGTTGCGGGTCACGGCAAATTCACCCAGTTTGTGTCCGACCATATCTTCGGAAATCAAAACCGGAATATGTTGCCGACCGTTATGTACGGCAATGGTCAAACCGAGCATATCCGGCGAAATCATTGACCTTCTGGACCAGGTTTTGATCGGCCGTCTGTCTTTGTTTTCAGCAGCCACCTGTACTTTCTTCATCAAATGAAGATCGATAAAAGGACCTTTCTTAAGTGATCTTGGCACTGCGTAACCCCTATCGTTTTACACTATCTGGTTGAATTACGACGACGTACAATCATATTGCTCGTGCGCTTGTTTGTTCGTGTTTTATAACCCTTGGTCGGTGTTCCCCAAGGCGAAACCGGATGCCGGCCTCCGGAAGTCCGGCCTTCACCACCACCATGTGGATGGTCAACCGGATTCATGACGACGCCACGAACCGTTGGACGTACGCCTCTCCAGCGCTGGGCGCCGGCCTTGCCCAGCGATCGCAGATTGTGCTCGCTGTTTCCTACCTCACCCATGGTTGCACGGCAGTCAGATGGCACCTTGCGAACCTCACCGGAGCGCAGACGCAAGGTGACATGCTGCCCTTCCCGGGCTACGAGCTGCACCGCAGCGCCGGCACTTCTTGCCAACTGGGCACCCTTGCCCGGCTTCATTTCGATACAGTGAATCGTGCTGCCCACGGGAATATTGCGCAAGGGCAGGCAATTGCCCGGCTTCATGGGCGCCGACACACCGGAAATCACTTCATCACCCACATTTACCTTGGCGGGGGCAATGATGTACCGGCGTTCGCCATCAGCATACAACAGCAGCGCGATGTTTGCGGTTCGGTTCGGGTCATACTCCAGACGTTCCACCCTGGCCGGGATATTGTCCTTGTCCCGTCGAAAATCGATTACCCGGTATTTTTGCTTGTGGCCACCGCCGATATGACGGGTCGTGATGCGACCGGCATTATTCCGGCCACCGGTTTTTTGCTTGGCTTCCAGCAAAGGGGCATAGGGTGCACCCCGGTGAAGATCGGGATTGACGATCTTCACAACAAATCTGCGGCCAGGAGAAGTAGGTTTTGTCTTAACAACTGCCATGATTATCTCGCTCCTGCCTTAACCCAATTCCGCAAAGTCAATCTGCTGACCCTGCTCCAGACTGATATAGGCTTTCTTCCAGTCTGAACGGCGGCGGATCTTGCCACGTGCCGTACGCTTGGTTTTACCTTTTACCTTCATTACCTGGACATCCTTCACCTGGACCTTGAACAAAGCCTCTATGGCCTGTTTGATTTCCGGTTTGGTCGCGTCAATCGCCACCTTGAAGGTCACCTGGTTGTTCTTTTCTGAAATCAGCGTTGTCTTTTCTGAGATATGAGGCCCCAGAATAATCGTCAGAATACGTTCCTGGTTCATACCAGCATCCCCTCAAGCTTCTTTATTGCAGACACTGTCATCAGAACCTTGTCAAAACCGATCAGGCTCACCGGATCGACACCGGCAGCATCCAGAACATCGACCTTGTGCAGGTTACGGGCAGCCAGGTACAGGTTTTTGTCGACCTGGTCGCTGACTATCAGCACATCCTTCAAATTGAATTCAGCCAGTTTCTGGAGAAGACTTTTGGTTTTATGGTTGTCGATGTTGAAATCCTGCACAACCAACAAGCGGCCCTGGCGAATCAGTTCAGAGACGATGCAGCGCATCGCTCCCCGGTACATCTTCTTGTTTATTTTCTTGCTATGGTCCTGAGGCACGGCCGCGAAAGTAACCCCACCACTGCGCCACAGCGGGCTGCGGCTGGTGCCGGCACGGGCACGCCCGGTACCCTTCTGGCGCCACGGCTTCTTGCCGCCGCCACTGACTTCCGCACGGGTCTTCTGCTTGACCGAACCCTGGCGGGCACCGGCCATATAGGTAACGACAACCTGATGCACCAGACTTTCGTTGAAGTCCTTACCGAAGGCATCATCAGAAACCGACACTTTTTCTTTGGCTGCCTTCTGTCCAGGCATTGCAATCTGAAGATCCATTGCCTACCCCTTCGAAGACGTTGATTTGGAAGTGGGAGAAATAATCACATCTGCTCCTGTTGCGCCCGGAATCGCACCCTTGATCAGCAACAAATTGTTTTCCAGGTCGACCCTGACCACTTCGAGACCCTGGGTTGTGACTCTCACATTGCCCATCTGGCCGGCCATTTTCTTGCCTTTCCAGACCCGGCCCGGGGTCTGACACTGGCCCAGCGAACCGGCTGAACGGTGCGACAGCGAGTTACCGTGAGTGGCATCACCCATCGTGAAATTGTAGCGCTTGATGACGCCCTGGAAGCCCTTGCCCTTGGAAGTACCGGTCACATCGACCGTCTGTCCTTCGGAGAACTTTGCCACCGTGATCTCGGAGCCCGGTGTCAACTCAGCCAGCTCGGCGGCATCGGCGCGGAATTCCCAAAGGCCACGCCCGGCTTCAGAGCCCGCCTTGGCAAAATGTCCTGCCTGTGATTTGCTGACACGAGAGGCCCGCACACTGCCGGCGGTCACCTGGATGGCGCTATAGCCATCAGATTCCACAGTTTTTACCTGTGTCACCCGGTTCGGAGGGATTTCAACAACTGTTACGGGTACAGAGAACCCTGTTTCGGTGAAAATGCGGGTCATACCGCTTTTTCGACCGACTAAGCCAATCGACATTTTATAACCTCATCGTGTAAGGGGCTTTAACCCACTATGGCTGCTTACGCATTACACCATGCTTATGTAAACCCACACCCGGCGGGTCATTAGTGTATTTAGAGTGCCAGCAGTTTTGGTTGCAGACACTTGCTGCAAATTCTTTCTAGCCCAGACTGATCTGGACTTCCACACCGGCCGCCAGATCCAGCTTCATCAGGGCATCAACCGTCTTCTCTGTCGGCTCAATGATGTCAAGCAGGCGCTTGTGGGTACGGATTTCATATTGATCACGCGCATCCTTGTTGACATGCGGCGAGATCAATATCGTAAAACGCTCTTTTTGCGTCGGCAGGGGAATGGGACCCCGAACCTGCGCACCCGTACGCTTGGCAGTATCGACGATTTCAAGTGTCGACTTGTCAATCAATCTGTGGTCAAAGGCTTTAAGCCGAATTCGTATTCGCTGGTTTTGCATTTGACCAACATCTCCAAAATCTGTCTGACAAGGGGCAGAATCAAACTGCTTTCAGGCAATTTATACTGCGAAAAAAGAAGGCGAATCTTACAGGCGGCCCCGGTAGGTGTCAAGCGAATGCAGGACAAATACCGGATAAATTTCAGCGCCGGCCGGGAGTTGTTCAGGCCTTCCTGAACAGAGCCCCCGGCCGCTGGTTCTTTACTCGATAATCTTGGCGACAACACCGGCACCCACCGTCCTGCCACCCTCACGGATCGCAAAACGCAGGCCCTCATCCA
>JAVVEZ010000082.1:0-15187 GCA_032250895.1 Pseudomonadales bacterium
AGCTGGGGGCCATGATCACCAGTCGCTCCGGCTGTGGCGACTGTCCCTGTCTCCACGTGATTACGGGAGGTGGGCCGGGTATCATGCAGGCGGCCAATCATGGCGCCCTGGATGTCGGCGGCAAATCGATCGGACTCAACATCGTGCTGCCCCATGAGCAGTATCCCAACCCCTACATTACACCGGCCTTGTGTTTCCGCTTTCACTATTTTGCGATGCGCAAAATGCATTTCCTGATGCGGGCGCGGGCACTGGTGGTGTTTCCGGGTGGTTTTGGCACTCTGGACGAACTGTTTGAAACCCTGACGCTGGTGCAAACCAAAAAGATCGAACCCTTGCCCGTGCTGATTTTCGGTCGTGAGTACTGGCAGCGTTTGATCAACTTCGATCTGATGGTGGAGGAGGGCATGATCAGCGAGCAGGACCTCGAGACCTTCCGCTTTGTCGATACGGTGGAGGAAGCCTGGGATATTATCCGGGCCAGTGCCGCGGACGCCTGATGTTTTGCTGTTTTGAACATGCCGGGCAGGACAGTGATATTGAAAGTCGCTACAATGGCCGGGTTTTTAACTTATCGGGTTCTCCCGGCGGCTTTAAAGGCAAAGCACGATGCCACAGCAGGATTTTTTGATAGCGCCCTCCATTCTTTCGGCCGATTTTGCCCGCCTGGGCGAAGACGTTGATGCCGTGATCCGGGCTGGTGCCGATGTGGTGCATTTTGATGTCATGGACAATCACTATGTGCCCAATCTGAGCATCGGTCCGATGGTGTGCAAGGCTCTGGTCGATTATGGCATCAAGGCCCCCATCGATGTGCACCTGATGGTATCGCCGGTGGATAAGCTGATCCAGGATTTTGCCGCCGCCGGCGCGTCCTATATTACCTTTCATCCCGAAGCCAGCCTGCATGTCGATCGCTCCCTGCAACTGATTCGCAGTCTGGGCTGCAGGGCGGGTCTGGTGCTGAATCCGGCGACACCGGCGGCCTGTCTGGAATATGTCATGGACAAGCTGGACATCATCCTGCTGATGTCGGTGAACCCGGGCTTTGGCGGACAGGCATTCATCCCGGCCACACTGGGCAAACTGGCCCAGGTCAGAAAACTGATCGATGCCAGTGGCCAGGCCATCCGGCTGGAAGTCGATGGTGGGGTCGGGCTTGGCAATATCGCGGGTATTGCCGCCGCCGGTGCCGATATGTTTGTGGCCGGGTCCGCCATTTTCGGCAGCCCCGACTATGCCGTCACGATTGCTGCCATGCGCAAGGAACTTGCCGGATCATGAAGCAGCAGGACTTTGTCAGACTGGCTGGAGAAGCGTACAACCGGATTCCCCTGGTGCGGGAAATACTCGCGGACCTGGAAACCCCCCTGAGCTGCTATCTGAAACTGGCTCATGGCGGTCCCCACAGTTATTTCCTGGAATCGGTCCAGGGCGGTGAAAAATGGGGCCGCTATTCCATCATTGGCTTACCCTGCAACACGGTGCTGAAGGTGGTGGGTAGACAGCTGACACTGACACACAAGGGGCAGGTCGTCGAAGTCTGCGAGACTGATGATCCCTTTGCCTTCATCGCATCCTTTCAGGCCCGCTATCGCATTCCTGCGCTGGATAGTCTGCCGCGTTTCAATGGCGGGCTGGTGGGTTATTTCGGCTACGACACGGTGCGTTATGTGGAGCAGCGCGTGGCGGCGTCCTGTCCACCGGACAGTGTTGGCACGCCCGATATCGTATTGATGGTTTCCGAGGAAGTCGTGGTGTTCGACAACCTGCGCGGCAAACTGTCCCTGATCGTTTACGCCGATCCCGGTCAGACGGACGCCGAAGCGAAAAGCGCTTATTCGCGGGCGCTGGCCCGGCTGGATGAACTGGCCGCGAAACTGGAAGCTCCGGTGCCGGCCCTGCTCCAGAACCTGCCGGCGGGCGAGAGTGTCAGTGAAGCCGATTTTGTGTCCAGTTTTGGTCAGTCGGCCTTTGAGGCGGCGGTGACCAAAATAAAGGACTATATCGTGGCCGGAGACGTCATGCAGGTGGTGCTGGCGCAGCGCATGAGTGTGCCGTACAGCGGTGAGGCCATCAATATCTACCGTGCGCTGCGGGTGCTGAATCCCTCGCCCTACATGGTCTTTATGGATATGGGTGACTTTCATATCGTCAGCGCCTCTCCGGAAATTCTGGCCCGTGTCGAAGACGGCAGGATCACGGTGCGGCCACTGGCCGGTACCCGCCGCCGGGGCAGAACCGACGCCGAAGATCTGGAACTGGAACAGGATTTGCTTACTGATGCAAAGGAGCTCGCTGAACATCTGATGCTGATCGACCTCAGCCGCAACGATGCCGGACGCGTGTCAAAAACAGGTTCGGTGGACGTGACCAAAAAAATGTTTGTGGAGCGTTATTCACACGTCATGCATATCGCCTCCACGGTGGAAAGCCGGATTGCCGAGGATAAAAGCGCGCTGGACGTGCTCAAGGCCACCTTGCCGGTGGGCACTCTCAGCGGGGCGCCGAAAGTGCGGGCGATGGAAATCATCGATGAGTTCGAGCCGGTAAAACGCGGCGTCTATGGGGGTGCCATGGGCTATCTGTCCTGGAATGGCAATATGGACATGGCGATTGCCATCCGTACCGCCGTCATCAAGGACGGACGCCTTTACATTCAGGCCGGGGCGGGCATCGTCGCGGACTCCATGCCGCGCTCGGAATGGGAGGAAACCATGAACAAGGCGCGTGCCCTGTTTTATGCGGTGAAGCTGGCTCAGGAAGGATTGCAGTAATGTTGCTGATGATCGATAACTACGATTCCTTTACCTACAACCTGGTGCAATACTTCGGGGAATTGGGGGCGGATATCAAAGTTTACAGGAACGATGAGATAACAATTACGGATATTGAAAAACTCAATCCCGCACATATTGTGATTTCACCGGGACCCTGTACGCCCCGGGAAGCAGGTATCTCGGTGGATACGATTCGGCATTTTGCCGGCAGAATCCCAATACTGGGTGTCTGTCTCGGACACCAGAGCATCGGGGAGGCTTTTGGCGGCAACATAGTGCGCGCCAAAAAAGTCATGCATGGCAAGGTCTCGGCAATTTGCCACGAGGGCAAGGGTGTCTTCCGTGGTCTTGAAAGTCCCTTTAATGCCACCCGCTACCACTCGCTGGTTATTGACCAGGAGCAGTTTCCGGACGTTCTTGAGATCACTGCCTGGACCGAAAATGCCGATGGCAGCATGGAAGAAATAATGGGAGTACGTCACCGCAGCCTGATGGTGGAAGGGGTACAGTTTCATCCGGAATCCATTTTGAGTGAGCATGGCCATCAGTTGCTCAATAATTTTCTTGAAGCAGAGAAACTATGATCCAGTCAACCATCCTGAAGGAAATTTTGGATCGTAAGGTTCAGGAAATAAGGGAACGCAGGCAGGCAGTTTCTCAGGCTGAACTGGAGGCGTCCATAAAAGACATGGAACCGTGCCGGGGTTTTGCTCATGCGGTGGCTGAGCGGATCGCTCACAAGCGTCCGGCCGTGATTGCAGAAATCAAGAAGGCATCCCCGAGCAAGGGGATCCTGCGCAAGGATTTTGATCCCGAAGCGATCGCCATCAGTTATGCGGTAAACGGGGCGACTTGTCTGTCGGTGCTGACGGATGTGGACTTTTTTCAGGGTCATGACAGCTATCTGAACGTGGTACGCTCGTCCTGCAAACTGCCCCTGTTGCGCAAGGATTTCATGATTGACCCCTACCAGATCGTGGAATCGAGAGCCCTGGGTGCCGACTGCGTGCTGCTGATCGTGGCGGCACTGGACGTATCCCGCCTGCAGGAGCTTGCTGCCACTGCCCGGGAATGTGGGCTGGATTTCCTGGTGGAAATTCACAATCGCCAGGAATTGGAGCTGGCGCTGGATCTGGGAGCGGATCTGCTGGGAATCAACAATCGTGACCTGCATACCTTCAAAACCAGCCTCAATATCACCTATGATCTCCTGCCCGAGGTGCCGGAGCAGGTGTCGGTTATTACGGAAAGTGGCATCCTGGCCAGGGAGGACGTAATGGAAATGCTGGAGCATGGGGTCTACGGTTTTTTGATTGGGGAATCCTTCATGCGGGCGCCGGAACCCGGTAAAAAACTCAAAGAACTGTTCTTTTATGGCTAAGCCAGGGGAAAGTGGCCTGGCCCGGATGCGTTCGGCCACTCGCTATTCCGTGCATGGTTTGCGCTGCGTATGGCGGCAGGAAGCGGCATTCCGGCAGGAAGCGAGCGCTTGTCTGGTCCTGATTCCGACCGCCTTTTTTCTGGCCGGCAATGCTGCAGAGCTGGCGCTGCTGGCAGGCAGTTGCGTGCTGGTGCTTATTGTGGAAATTCTCAATACGGCGATTGAAGCCGTCGTTGACCGTATCGGGAATGAAGCCCATGATCTTTCCGGGCTGGCCAAGGATTTGGGATCGGCGGCGGTTTTTACGAGTCTGCTGCTGGTACTGCTGATCTGGGGCATCATTCTGCTGGGGTGACGAGGCCTCAGCGGGTGCCAAAGACCACGATGGTTTTGCCATGTACCTCGATCAGGTTCTGCTGCTCCAGATCTTTCAGGACCCGGCCGGCCATTTCCCGCGAACAGTTGACGATGCGGCCCAGTTCCTGGCGGGTGATTTTTATTTGCATGCCATCCGGGTGGGTCATGGCATCGGGTTGTTTGCTGAGGTCCAGCAAGGTGCTGGCGATGCGGCCGGTGACATCCAGGAATGAAAGGTCCGCAACCCGCTGGGTGGTGTTGCGAAGACGATGCGCCATCTGCGCTCCGATGGTGTAAAGAATTTCAGGGTGGGCCCGGGTGTAGGCGCTGAAGTTGCTGTAGCTGATCTCGGCGATGTCGCATTCCGTTTTGGTCCGGACGCAGGCACTCCGGGCTTCACTGATCTGAAACAGGCCCATTTCACCAAAGAAATCACCCGGGTTCAGGTAGGCGATGACGGCCTCCTTGCCGTCTTCGTCTTCAAGCAGGACAGAGACCGAGCCCCTGACGATGTAGTAGAGCGTTTCGCACCGGTCCCCTTCGTGGATGATCGTGGTCTTGTTGGAGTATTTGCGCAGGTGCGCATGACTCAGAAAATTGTCGAGATCCTCAATATGGGGAGTTATCGCCATTAATACCATTCAGAGGCCCTCACCTCAGGGGGAACTGTTTGGGCGTGATATATACCATACTTTGACCCGGGGCGCCATGCGCTGATCTGTGCAATAATGGCGCCCCAAAACCCTGAACGTTTTCTGGCAGCAAAACAGGTGAGAGAAGCGGACGAGAGAGCTGTCAAGAGAACTGTCAAGAGAACTGCCAAGAGAACTGCCAAGAGAGACCGACATGAAGGCAACGATAAGCTGGCTACAGGATGCGATGTTCCTGGGAGAGTCCGGTAGCGGACATACCGTGGTGATGGATGGCCCTGAAGCGGCAGGGGGGCGCAATATCGGTATCAGGCCCATGGAATTGCTTCTGCTGGGAGTTGGGGCTTGCGCCGCCTTTGATGTGGTCAGCATACTCAGAAAGGCGCGGCAGGATATCAGTGACTGTAAAGCAGAGCTCGATGCCCGGCGTGCCGATGCCATCCCGGCCGTGTTTGAAAAAATACATCTCAGATTTCTGGTCAGCGGCAGGAATCTGGATGCCGAAAAAGTCAGGCGTGCGGTAGAACTTTCTGCGGAAAAATACTGTTCGGCCTCCATCATGCTGAAGAATGCCGGCGTGATCATGACCCACGATTTTGAGATCAGGGAAACCTGAGCACAGAGCATAAAACAGGAAGCCAGAATGACGACTGAAACAACGACCTTTCCCCAGGCGCCGGACCAGCATCTGCTGGAGCTGAGAAATCTCCGGCCTGACGACTATGCCGATATCAGAGAGTTGATGATGGCAGCCTATGCCGGCGTATTCCAGCCCGTCAAGGAAAAACAATTTGATGCGCAACTGGCGACCTTTCCGGAGGGACAGATCTGCATCGAAGACAAGGGCAAGGTGGTTGCCGCTGCGTTTTCGGTGATTGTGGATTATGACAAGTTTGGTGACAAGCACACCTATGATGAAATAACCGGTGATGCCTATATCACCACGCATGATCCCAATGGGGATGTGCTTTACGGCGTGGATGTCTTCGTGTCTCCGGACTATCGCAATCTCCGGCTGGGCCGACGCCTGTATGAGGCCAGGAAGGAACTCTGCAAAAACCTGAATCTGAAATCCATCATGGCGGGCGGGAGAATACCCAACTACCAGAATTTTGCCAATGAACTGAGCCCCTACGAATATATTGAACAAGTGAAATCCAAGGATATTTACGATCCGATTCTGACCTTTCAGATTTCCAATGGCTTCGAAGTCAAGCGGGTGCTGAAAGCCTACCTGCCTGAAGACAAGGAGTCCAAGGGCTTTGCCACCTTGTTGCAGTGGCACAATATGTATTACGACCCGGAGTTTGACAAGCTCATTGGCAGCCAGAAAACCGTGGCCAGGATTGGTTGCGTACAGTGGCAGATGCGCTCCTTTGCGGATGTGAAGGATTTTCTCCAGCAGGTGGAATCCTTTGTCGATGCACTGTCGGATTATCAGTGTGATGTCGTGCTGTTTCCGGAATTTTTCAACGCTCCCCTGATGGCCTTCTCACAATCATCCCAGCCCGTGGACGCGATCTGGACACTGGCCGATTACAGCGAAGAAATCATGCATGATATTTCCAGGATGGCGGTCTCATACAACATCAATATCATTGCAGGCTCCATGCCCATCATTGAAGAGGATGAATTGTATAACGTGAGCTATCTGTGCAGGCGCAACGGTACGGTGGACTCGCAGTACAAGCTGCACCCAACCCCCTTCGAGAAAAAGGAGTGGATCATGCGCGGCGGTGACCGCCTGCAGGCCTTCGATACCGATTTTGGCCGCATCGGCATTCTCATCTGTTACGACGTGGAGTTTCCGGAGCTGGGCAGGATTCTGTCGGAAGAGGAAATTCAGGTGCTGTTTGTCCCGTTCTGGACCGATACCAAAAATGGTTACCTCAGGGTGCGGCGCTGCGCCCAGGCCCGGGCCATAGAAAATGAATGTTATGTGGCCATTGCCGGCAGTGTCGGGAATCTGCCCAAGGTGGAAAATGTTGATATCCAGTACGGGCATACGGCGGTGTTCTCGCCGTCGGATTTCGCCTTTCCTCACGATGCCATCGTCTCCGAGACCACGCCGAACACCGAGATGACCTTGATCGTGGATCTTGATTTTGACAAGTTGAAACGATTGCAGAATGAAGGCTCCGTCAGAAATTACCTGGACCGCAGACGGGATCTTTACAGGGTGCAGTGGCTGGGGAAAAAATAATGTCCCGGAGTCTGACAAACTCCTCGGTTCATGATTCATTGCCGGTTGGCTTGTTGGAAATTGAGGCGATGTCTATGAAATTATCTCGAAAATTGGCTGTAGTGGCCCTGACGCTGGCGCTGTCTGCCTGTGCCAGCAGTACGGTAGATCAGCGACGGCAGGAAGTATTGAACATGAGGGAGGACGTGCTGCAGAAATTTGATGTCCTGAAGCCTGATGTCCGTGCTCAAATCAACCACGCCGTGGGCTATGGTGTTTTCAGCAATGCCAATCTCACTATCCTGTTCGGTAGTGTCGGAGGTGGTCGTGGTGTGGTAAGGGACAATCGGACCGGTTTGGATACCTTTATGAAAATGGGTGAACTGGGCGTCGGTTTGGGTTTGGGTATCAAGGACTTCCGCATTGTCATGGTCTATCACACGGCCGAGGTTCTGGAGAGGTTCAAGGAATATGGTTTTGCCTTCAGTGCACAAGGCGATGCCGCCGCTACCATCGGCGATCAGGGTGGGGCACTCGGTGGCGAAGCCCCTGTGGAGAACATTACCGTTTACCAGATTACCGAAAACGGACTGGCGTTGCAGATCACGGTCAAGGGCACCAAGTTTTGGCTGGATGAAGACCTCAATTGAACCCCGCCGTCGTCATCCTGCCTGGAGATGAGAAGTGAAGCTGAGTCGTACAGCTTACAAGAAGGAATTGCACCGCCTCCAGATTGAACTGGTCAAGCTGCAGCGGCATATCATCAGTCATGATCACCGCATCCTCGTTATCTTCGAGGGTCGCGACGCGAGCGGCAAGGACGGCGTGATCAAACGCATCATTCAACACCTGAGTCCCCGGGAAACGCGGGTGGTGGCGCCCGGGAAGCCCACCGAACGGGAGAACCGCGCCTGGTATTTTCAGCGCTATGTGACACAGTTGCCGATCGATGCGGAAATGGTGTTGTTCAATCGCAGCTGGTACAACCGGGCCGGGGTGGAAAAGGTCATGGCTTATTGCAGCGATACCGAATACGAGAACTTCATGGCCACGGTCATTGATTTTGAACAGTTGCTGATCCGTTCCGGTGTCAATCTGTTGAAATATTATCTGGATATTTCCCACGACGAACAGCAGAAGAGACTGGCCGCCCGCAAGAAGGATCCGCTAAAGCAGTGGAAAATCAGCCCGGTGGATGAGGTGGCACTCGCTCATTGGCAGGACTACAGTCAGGCGCGCAATGAGATGTTGACAAGAACCAGCACCAAAATATCACCCTGGGTAACCGTCAGGGCCGATCATAAAAAACTGGCCCGTATCCACATCATCCGGGATATCCTGAGCCGGGTCGAGTGTCCGGAGAAGGACGAGCATCTGTGCCAGCCCGATCCGGAGGTGCTTGCTGTATTCAAGCGTGCCCAGTTGAACAATGGCTGGCTGGCGCCTTAATGAATAATTCGTCATCCCGGCGAAGGCCGGGATCCAGGCCATTGATTTCACTGAACCCTGGCCTGCCGGGGCGACAGTGGCGGGCTTGTTCAGCGCTCCCTTAGAACCGATAGACGGTTTTCTTCATCAGTTCAGCCATTGCCGTCATGGCGCTCCTGAGCGGAGCGGGCAGTTCGGCACCGCCTGCTTCGAGTGCACGGGTGGCGTGGGCGGCCTCATCGATCAACATCTGTTCCAGAATGGCCCGGCTCCTGGCATCTTCCGGCGGCAGCTTGTCCAGGTGTTCGTTCAGGTGCTGGCAGACCTGGTTTTCGGTTTCCGCGACGAAACCCAGGCTCCATTTGTCGCCCACCAGTCCGGCCCCTGCCCCCAGACCGAAGGACAGGACATACCACAGCGGATTCAGAATGCTGGGGTGACTGTCGAGTTCATCGAGCCGGGTCTCGCACCAGCCCAGGTGATCTGTTTCCTCCCGGGCCGCCTGGTCCATGCTGGCCCGGACGGCAGGCAGTTTGGCCGTCAGGGACTGGCCCTGATACAGCGCCTGCGCGCAGACCTCCCCGCTGTGATTGATGCGCATCAGCCCCGCCGCGTGGCGGCGTGCGGGATCAGCCAGCTCTCCGGGTTCCACCCCCGTGGCAGGACTCTCCCGTGCCGGGGTAACGGAGCCGGGCAGCAGGGTTTTCAGTGCCTGGTCGAATTGGCTGATGAGGGTATCCAGTGACAGCATGCCAGCAGAATCGGACATGGTTTTCTCCATGTTGTGCAAGGGGGCTTCAGGCGCTTTCAATACGGTTTTGCTCCCGGGCAATGGCCCGATAGGCAATGTCTTTCCGGTAGAAGAGTCCTTCCCAGCTCACCTGGGCGGCCAGCCGGTAGGCCAGGGTCTGGGCGCTGGTGACATTGTCGCCGAGCGCCGTCACACATAATACCCTGCCGCCGTTGGTCACGACAGTCCCATCCAGACGACGGGTGCCGGCCTGGAAAATCTTGCTGTGAGCAAGACCGGCATCGGCATCCAGGCCGCTGATGACCTTGCCCCTGGCATAGGCGCCCGGATAACCTCCGGCGGCAAGGACCACACCCACGGCGGCGCGCGGATCAAATTCGAGGCTGAAGCCAGCCAGTTGCCCGTCCAGGGCGGCTTCGCAGAGAGCCACCAGATCGCTTCTCAGCCGCATCATGATGGGTTGTGCTTCCGGATCGCCGAAACGGCAGTTGTATTCCACCACCCGGGGACTGCCGTCCGGGGCTATCATCAGGCCGGCATAGAGAAAACCCTTGTAGGTATTGCCTTCTGCTGCCATCCCCCTGACGGTGGGCATGATGACTTCCCGCATGATTCTGTCGTGAATGGCGGGGGTGACCACGGGTGCCGGTGAGTAGGCCCCCATGCCGCCGGTGTTGGGACCCTTGTCACCATCGTCGCGTGCCTTGTGATCCTGGGACGTGGCAAAGGGCAGGGCGGTTTCGCCATCGACGATGGCAATGAAACTGACCTCTTCACCGGCCATGAATTCTTCGATGACCACGCGATGGCCGGCCTCGCCAAAACTGTTGCCGGCCAGCATATCCTTGACGGTGGCAATGGCTAGCGCCAGAGTGTCGGCAATGATCACTCCCTTGCCCGCCGCCAGGCCATCGGCCTTGATGACCACCGGCAGTGCGTGGTTTTTGAGATAGGCAAGGGCCGCTTCGACTTCCGTGAAATTCTGGTAGGCCGCTGTGGGAATATGGTGGCGGCTGAGAAAATCCTTGGTGAAGGACTTGGAACCTTCCAGTTGTGCCGCCTTTCTGGAGGGGCCGAAACAGCGCAATCCTGCCGCAGAAAAATAATCCACGATGCCCGCCACCAGGGGCGCTTCCGGGCCAATGATGGTGAGCGCCACGTCCTGCTTGCGCGCAAAGCGGGTCAGACCGACAAAATCAGTCAGATCCAGATCCACATTTTCCACCTTGGGTTCACGTGCCGTGCCGGGGTTGCCCGGCACCACGTAGATATGCTCCACCCGGGGAGATTGAGCGACCTTCCACGCCAGCGCATGTTCACGCCCGCCATTGCCAATGATCATCACTTTCATATCTTGCTGTTCCGTAAATCCAGGACCCGGCGCTCGCCCGGTCTGTTGTCGCTGCCGAGTCCCGGGCTGCCAATAGAGGTTTTCATTTTATCGCGTTACCCGGCCTTCCCGATACACGGGCTTGCACAATGGACTGTAGTTTTCAGGAAAACAGGCGATTATATAGAGGGGCTTTGAATAATCCGGATGCGGCGATCGGCGCTGCGACATGGCAATGTAGGGAAGGAAAGGTCAATGTTGGTGAGTATGTGGATGGCGCGGAACCTGGTGACGGTGGGGCAGGAACTCATGCTCAGCGACGTGGCGGCATTGATGTCTCGCCACCGCATTCGCAGGGTGCCTGTCGTCGAGCCGGCGGCGGATGGGCCACGCCTGCTGGGCATTGTGTCAGCCGCCGATATTCTACCTGCCTTTCCCCACGATCTGAATCCCTTTTCCGCCAGCGCGGATGCCGCCTGTGCTGAAGGGGAACATCAGAGTGGAGCGGACAAGCCAATAACAGTGATGGATGTGATGACCCGCAATCCCTTGACGTGCACCGCCGATGCGCCGATAGAAACGGCGGCACGACTCATGTGTGAGAATAAAATCGGTGCGCTGCCGGTCGTCCGCAAGCAGACTCTGGTGGGCCTGATTACCGAATCTGATATCTTCCGGGCCTTCACTGATATCTTTGACAGCACTGCCGTGGGTGCCCGGATCACCTTTGCCTTGCCTCCGGATGATGACGAGGATATTTTTCCTCTGGTTACCGGCATGGCATGCCGCCACCGGCTGCGGGTCGTCAATTTCATTTCGCTGACCAAGCATGAGCACCCGGTCTGCGTCATCGAGGTGGCCGGAACCGCAGTGGATGCGCTGCTCGAAGAGATCTGGAAATCGAAGCACCAGGTGATCAGCGTACTGCACCTGCCTTGAGGCTTAATGCCTGAAATGCCGCATGCCGGTAAATACCATGGCGAGATTCGCGGCATCCGCTGCCGCTATCACCTGGGCATCATTCATGGAGCCGCCGGGCTGGATGACGGCCGTGATGCCCACCTTGGCGGCGGCTTCCACACCATCACTGAAGGGAAAAAAGGCATCTGACGCCATGACGCAACCAGCCACGTCCAGCCCTTCGTCAGCGGCCTTGATGCTTGCAATGCGGGCACTGTAGACCCGGCTCATCTGACCGGCGCCAATGCCGATGGTCCGGCCTTCGTGGGCATAGACAATGGCATTGGACTTGACGAACTTGACCACTTTCCAGGCAAACAGCAGATCCTCGATTTCCCGGGGCGTGGGTTGCCGGCGGGTGACTGTCTTCAGGTCGGCCGCGGTAATGGCGCCGAGATCGCGCTGCTGTAGCAGCAGTCCGCCATTCACTCTCTTGTAGTCAAGGGCCGGCAACGCCTGCGCAGGCCACTGTCCGCAGGCCAGCAGTCGCAGATTGGGCTTGCCGGCGATGATCCGGGCTGCCTCGGCAGACACGGCAGGAGCAATGATGACTTCGGCAAACTGTCGTTCAACAATGGTACGGGCGGCCTCTTCATCCAGTTCCCGGTTGCAGGCAATGATGCCGCCAAAGGCCGAGGTGGGGTCGGTCTGATAGGCCTTGTCGTATGCCGCCAGAATGCTTCCTGCCACCGCCACGCCGCAGGGATTGGCGTGTTTGACGATGACGCAGGCGGGTTCGGCAAAGGCCTTGACGCACTCCAGTGCGGCATCGGTGTCGGCGATATTGTTGTAGGACAGTTCCTTGCCCTGTATTTGTGTGATGGTGGCTATACCGGCTTCAGCGGGGTTTTCTTCCACATAGAAGGCGGCTTGCTGATGGGGGTTTTCACCATAGCGCAGGTTTTGCTTTTTTATGAACTGACTGTTGTAGGTATGCGGAAAGGTGCTCGTCTTGCCGTCCTTGTCCAGGGCGCCCAGATAATTGGCAATGGCGCCGTCATAGTTCGCGGTGTGTTCAAAGGTCTTCACGGCCAGATCAAAGCGGGTGGCGGCACTGATGGCTCCCTGCCGGTCGCGCAGTTCGCGGATGATCCGGGGATAGTCTCCGGGACTGACCACCACCGTGACATAGCTGTGGTTCTTGGCGGCTGCCCGCAGCATGGTGGGGCCGCCGATATCGATGTTTTCAATGGCGGCGTCCAGCTTGCAGTCGGGGTCGGCGACGGTTTGTTGAAAGGGATAAAGGTTGACCACCACCAGATCGATGGGCGGAATGTCATGGCTTTTCATGACCTCGTCGTCGGTGCCACGACGCGCCAGGATGCCACCATGGATGCGGGGGTGCAGGGTTTTGACCCGGCCCGCCATGATTTCAGGAAAGCCGGTGTAGTCGGCAATCTCTGTCACCGCAATACCGGCTTCGTGCAGGAGCTTGAAGGTGCCGCCGGTGGACAGCAGTTCGATACCCTGCTGTTGCAGGGCCCGGGCAAATTCGCTGATGCCGGTCTTGTCGGAAACGCTCAACAGGGCGCGTTGCACCGGCGTATCAGAGGTCGAAGTCATGATGATATCTTGCCGTTTGTGAATGGGTTGATGGCTGTGAATAGAGAATCAGGGAAGTGCGGACATGAAACGGGCAGACCCCTGCTCAAAGCAGGCCGTACTGCTTGAGTTTCTTGCGCAGGGTGCCGCGATTCAGCCCCAGCATCAGCGAAGCCCGGGTCTGGTTTTTTTGCGTGGTTCGCATGACGGCTTCCAGCAGTGGGGCTTCCACTTCGGCAAGCACCATCTGGTAGAGGTCACTGATGTGCTCGCTTTCCACCTGCCCCAGGTAGTTGTTGAGTGCAATGCAGACGCTTTCCCTCAGCCCCTGGGTTCTCGCCGGTGGTTTCAGACCTGCGCCTGATGCATTTTCAGTCGGGTCCACGGCAGTCGTCGCGCTGGTGAGTCCGGAGGTATCGACGGTCTTGTTGTCCAGAGTAGGCTGATTCATGCGGCTAATTCCCCCTGGTCTGTCAGCTTGTCAAAAAAAGTCTGGATGGACTCAAGCTGCTCTTGAGGACTCTCCAGACGGTTAAAAACGGACCTGAATTGCCTGGCGCCCTGATGGCAGGACAAATACCAGGCCACATGCTTGCGCGCAATCAGGACACCTTTATAGTCACCATAAAAGCCATGTATATGCATTATATGGGCCAGGATGCTTGCCAGCCGCAAGGGCAAGGGTAAGTCCGGCAGAATTCTGCCCTGCTGCAGATAATGATCGATTTCCCTGAAAATCCAGGGCCGCCCCTGAGCCGCCCGACCCAGCATCACACCATCTGCGCCGGTATAGTCTAATACATATCGGGCTTTGTGTGGGGTATCGATATCACCATTGGCAAATACGGGAATCCTGACGGCCTGTTTGATTTCTCCGATCGTGTCATATTCGACGGCTGCCCGAAACGCGCATTCCCGGGTGCGACCATGCACGGCCAGGGCCTTGATGCCGCAGGCTTCGGCGATACGCGCAATGGTGGGGCCGTTGCGGCTGCGGGGGCACCAGCCGGTGCGTATCTTCAGTGTGACCGGCACATTGACGGCATTGACCACGGCACCGAGAATGCGCTCCACCAGCCGTTCGTCCCTGAGCAGGGCTGAGCCTGCGGCTTTCTGCAGAACCTTTTTGGCCGGACAGCCCATGTTGATATCAATGATATCCGCACCCTGCTCGACATTGAGTCTTGCCGCCTGCGCCATCATGATGGGATCCGAACCGGCTATCTGCACCATTCTGGGTTCATCTTCGGCTGCATGCTCCCGGCGCAGGCGGCTCTTCTCGCTGTGCCAGAGGCGGATGTTGGCGCTCAGCATTTCCGTGGGAGTCAGTCCGGCCCCAAACTCCCGGCAGAGTTTTCTGAAGGGTCTGTCGGTGACCCCGGCCATGGGGGCCAGCACCACGGGAGACCTCAGGGTCCAGGGACCAATTTGAATGGGATGGGTAGTCAAGTCGTGAAAATCCAGGTGTCTATCAAGAGGCGCATGATACTCTCCCGAGGCTGGTGGCGGCAATCATGGCGGCCGCTACGGGTTCATCCCACCACCCTGCGTTATCCCCGCGCAGGCCCGCACAGGAGGAGAACCAGGCAAACAACTTCATGTCATGCAGGTTCAATGAAAGGCCCGGGCAGCGGGGCAGGTTCTCCGGGGGACGCTACGAGTTCATCCCTGAAGGCTCTCTTCGGGCGTCCTGCCCTCAGAAGCCCCCGGAGCCCCTGCCCCACTCCCCGAGCCTCAAGCCTCAGGTTTGTTGCCTATAAACCCCTGCTGCACTGAAGTGGCCCAACTCGCCATTGCACCAACACCGAATCACCCGGGATAGGATC